>JAJBVU010000142.1 GCA_020859645.1 Eubacterium sp.
AAATTTCACTAAAAAATTATTAAAAATCGCTGACAAATATGACGAAAGAGTAAAATTTTCGTTAAAATGAATATTTTCTGTTTACAGATTTTAAATATAGGTGTATAATATCAACATAAAAAAATTTCGGAAAAGAGGTTAAAAAAATGTCAAATGTACTTAGTGAGGTTAAAGGCAATGTGGCTGTTCTTACAATAAACAAGCCCCAGGCTCTTAATGCTCTTAATGATGAAGTGTTAAGCGATTTAAGCCAAGCTTTCACAGAAGCCGAAAATAATAAAGACGTATACGTTATAATTATTACAGGCGCAGGCAAGGCTTTTGTTGCCGGAGCAGACATTTCTCAAATGAAGGATTTCGGTGCAGTTGAAGGCAAGGCTTTCGGCGTATACGGCAACTCCGTATTTATGGCTATCGAAAATTCTCCCAAGCCCGTTATTGCAGCTATCAACGGCTTTGCTTTGGGCGGAGGCAACGAGCTTGCTCTTTCCTGCGATATGAGAATTGCTTCAAGCAAGGCTAAATTCGGTCAGCCCGAGGTTGGCTTAGGTATAACCCCCGGTTTCGGCGGAACACAGAGACTTCCCCGTACAGTAGGCAAGGCTAAGGCTATGGAGCTTATTTTAACAGGCAAAACAATTAAGGCTGACGAAGCACTTTCAATCGGTCTTGTAAACAAGGTTGTTGAGCCCGAAGCATTAATGGACGAGGCTATGGCTCTTGCAGAGGCTATCTGCGCAAACGCTCAGATTGCTGTAAGACAGTCTAAAGCCTGCATTAACAGAGGTCTCCAGACAGATATTGCAACAGGCGTTTCCTTCGAGGCAGAAGCCTTCGGTCTTTGCTTTGCTACAGAGGATCAAAAGGAAGGTATGACAGCCTTTGTTGAAAAGAGAGAAAAGAACTTTAAAAATTGTTAATCAACAGTAAACCAATAAATAATTTTTATATATCATTTACGGAGGTAAAAAAATGATTAAAACCGTATTTATTTTAGGCGCAGGTCAAATGGGTCTTGACATCGGTCAGGTTATGGCTAAGGCAGGTCTTGAGGTTACATTCAGAGACTTAAACGACGCTATTTTGGACGGCGCTAAGGCAAAGCTTACAAAGAGCCTTGACAAGCAGGTTTCCAAGGGAAAAATGACTGAAGAGGCTAAGGCTGAGGTTTTAGGCAGAATTGCTTTCACAACAGAGCTTCACGAAGCAAGAAACGCTGATCTCGTTCTCGAAGCAATCGTTGAAAACGTAAAAATTAAGAAGGAAATATTTGCAGCTCTTGAGGACATTTGTCATTTCGACACAATCTTTGCTACAAACACATCTTCAATTTCTATTACAGAAATCGCAAGCGCAACAAGACGTCCCGAAAAGTTCATCGGTATGCACTTCTTCAACCCCGCTACAGTTATGAAGCTTGTTGAGGTTATCAGAGGTCTTAACACATCTGAAGAAACATTCAACACAATCTATGAGCTTTCCGAAAAAATCGGCAAGACACCTGTTGAGGTTAAGGAAGGCCCCGGCTTTGTTGTAAACAAGATTCTTGTTCCTATGATTAACGAGGCTATCGTTGTTCTTGAAGAAGGTCTTGCAAGCGCAGAGGACATCGACACAGCTATGAAGCTCGGCTGCAACCATCCTATGGGACCTCTTGCTTTAGGCGATCTTATCGGTCTTGACACATGCTTACATATTATGGAAGTTCTTCAGGAAGAAACAGGCGACAGCAAGTACCGTCCCGCAAGACTTCTCCGTCAGATGGTAAGAGGCGGAAAGCTCGGCAGAAAGACCGGCGAGGGCTTCTTCAAATATTGATTAGAAATTTAACAAAAAATATAATCTGTCACTTTGATGACACACTCTTTAAGGGACTGATTGCAATTAAGGAATTGCTGATTGATTAAATCTTTCACCGCTTTCTTATACATTTAATCACTTTCTTAAAACATTTAATAAAGATAATTAACTGTCGGGGCAAACCGGCTCATAAAAGGAGAGCCGGGCTGCCCTTCGGTTCGGTTTATAACCGGCGGCTTCCCTAAAACAGGGGAGTTTAAATTCAGATTAGGAGGACTTATAATGGAATTTGGTTTAACAAAAAAGCAGCTCCTTGAGCAGCAGCTTTTCAGAAGCTTTGCCGAAACAGAGGTTAAGCCTTTGGCTCAGGAAGTTGACGAAACCGAAATCTTCCCCAGAGGAACTGTTGAGAAGATGGCTAAAAACGGCTTTTTGGGAATACCCGTACCTAAGGAATACGGCGGACAGGGCTGTGATGTTTTAACTTACGTTATGTGCGTTGAAGAGCTTTCAAAGGTTTGCGGCACAACAGGCGTTATTGTTTCCGCACATACCTCTCTTTGCTGCGATCCTATCCTTACATACGGAACAGAAGAACAGAAGCAGAAATACCTCGTACCCCTTGCTAAGGGCGAAAAGTTAGGCGCTTTCGCTTTAACAGAACCCGGTGCTGGTACAGACGCTCAGGGTATGCAGACAAAGGCTGTTCTTGACGGCGATGAATATGTTCTTAACGGAAGCAAAATATTCATTACAAACGGCAAGGAAGCAGACGTTTATGTAGTTTTTGCCATTACAGATATAGTAACTGACAGAAAAGGCAGACCTAAGAAGGAAATATCGGGCTTTATAGTAGAAAAAGGCACACCCGGCTTCAGCTTCGGTACAAAAGAAAAGAAAATGGGTATCAGAGGTTCATCTACATATGAGCTTATCTTCACAGACTGCCGTATTCCCAAGGAGAACCTTTTAGGCGTTAAGGGCAAGGGCTTTGCTATGGCTATGCATACTCTTGACGGCGGACGTATAGGTATCGCTTCTCAGGCTTTGGGTATTGCAGAAGGCGCACTTGAAAGAACTATTGCCTATGTTAAGGAAAGAAAACAGTTCGGCAGACCTATCGGCGCTTTCCAGAACACACAGTTCCAGCTTGCAGACCTTGCTACAAAGGTAGAGGCTGCAAAGCTTTTGGTTTATAAGGCTGCCCTTGCTAAGCAGACACAGAACAGATACTCCTTTGAAGCTGCTCAGGCTAAGCTTTACGCAGCAGAAACCGCTATGGAAGTTACTACAAAGTGCGTTCAGCTTCACGGCGGCTACGGCTACACAAGAGAGTATGACGTTGAGAGAATGATGAGAGATGCTAAGATAACCGAAATCTATGAAGGTACTTCAGAGGTTCAGCGTATGGTTATTTCAGGCGCTTTGCTTGCGTAATAAGGGGGCTTAGACATAAAATGAAAATTATAGTTTGTATTAAACAGGTACCCGATACAAAGGGCGGAGTTAAATTTAAACCCGACGGAACACTTGACAGAGGGGCTATGCTTGCCATAATGAACCCCGATGACAAGGCAGGTCTTGAAGCTGCTTTAAGACTTAAGGATCAGTACGGCGCAGAAGTAACCGTTATTTCAATGGGTCTGCCCAAGGCTGAGGACGTTTTGAGAGAAGCTCTTGCTATGGGAGCTGACAAGGCTATCCTTATTACCGACAGAGTATTAGGCGGCGCAGATACATGGGCAACATCTTCAACTATTGCCGCAGGTATCAGAAACCTTGACTATGATCTCGTAATCACAGGCCGTCAGGCTATCGACGGCGACACAGCACAGGTCGGTCCTCAGATTTCTGAACACCTTAACATCCCCGTAATTTCTTACGCTCAGGATATTAAGATTGAGGGAGACTCCGTTATCGTAGAGAGACAGTTTGACGACAGATACCATGTTCTTAAGGCTAAAATGCCCTGTCTCATTACTGCTCTTTCAGAGCTTAACACACCCCGTTATATGACACCCGGCGGAATTTTCGACGCATATGACGCTGAAATTACATGGTGGGGAAGAAATGACCTTAAGGATTTGGACGATGCAAACATAGGTCTTAACGGCTCACCCACAAAGATCGCAAAGGCATCTGACAAGGTTAGAAAAGGCTCAGGCGAAAAGGTTAATCTTGACCCCGAAGAATCGGTTAAGTACATCGTCGGAAAGCTTACCGAAAAGCATATTATTTAAAGGAGAGCGTGATTAAAATGGCATTGGAAGATTATAAGGGCGTTTTTATTTTCGCTCAGCAGGTAGATAATAAAATTGACAATATAGCATTCGAGCTTATAGGCAAGGCAACAGAGCTTGCAGCTGCTCTTGACACAAAGGTAACAGCTGTTTTGGTTGGTTCTGACGTTAAGTCTCTTGCTCCCGAATTAGGCGAATACGGCGCAGACAGAGTTATCGTTGTTGACGACCCCGAGCTTAAGGATTACAGAACAGAGCCCTATACTCATGCAGTAGCTTCTGTTATTAATGAATTTAAGCCCGAAATTATGCTTGTAGGCGCAACTGCAATAGGCAGAGACTTAGGTCCCCGTGTTTCCGCCAGAGTTAAAACAGGTCTTACAGCTGACTGTACATTTCTTGAAATCGGCGATTTCAGAGACAAGCCCAATCAGCTTCTTATGACACGTCCTGCTTTCGGCGGCAACACAATAGCTACTATTGCCTGCCCCGACAACAGACCTCAGATGGCTACTGTTCGTCCCGGTGTTATGCAGAAGCTTGAGAAGGTAAGCGGCAGAACAGCTGAGATTGTTGAGTTCAACCCCGGCTTCACACCCGACAACAAATATGTTGAAATATTAGAGGTTGTTAAAAAGGTTTCAGACGTTGCCGATATTATGGACGCCAAGATTTTGGTTTCAGGCGGCAGAGGAATGGGCAGCCCCGAAAACTTCAAAATTCTTGAGGATTTGGCAGATGCTCTCGGCGGAACAGTCAGCTGTTCACGTGCCTGTGTAGACGCAGGCTGGAAGCCTAAGGACTTACAGGTAGGTCAGACAGGCAAAACAGTAAGACCCAACCTTTATATTGCCTGCGGTATTTCAGGCGCTATTCAGCACCTTGCAGGTATGGAAGAATCCGATATTATCGTAGCTATAAACAAAGACGAGTCTGCTCCTATTTTTGACGTAGCCGATTACGGCGTTGTAGGCGATGTAAACAAAATCGTTCCCAAGCTTACAGAGGCTATTAAGGCAGCCAAGGCTCAATAAAGTTTCTTTTCACTTTCTTTTTAAACAAGGAGGATTTTATAATGAAGGATTTATATGTTGTAAACTGCTGCAGAACCGCAATCGGTACATTCGGCGGATCTTTAAGCAAAACACCTGCCGCTAAAATGGGTTCTATCGTTATTAAGGAAGCCCTTAACAGAGCAGGCGTTAAGCCCGAGTGGGTTGACGAAGTTTATTTCGGCTGTATTCTTACAGCAGCTTTAGGTCAGAACCCTGCAAGACAGGCTTCTTTGGGCGCAGGTCTTTCAGTAGACGTTCCCGCTACAACAATCGGTATGGTTTGCGGCTCAGGTATGAAGAGCGTTGTTGAAGGCGCAAGAACAATCCTTGCAGGCGATGCAGACATCGTTGTTACAGGCGGTATGGAAAACATGTCAGCTGCTCCCTACGCTATTCCCACAGCACGTTACGGCGCAAGAATGTTTAACACAAATATGATCGACACAATGGTTAATGACGGTCTTTGGGACGTTTTCAACAACTACCATATGGGTATCACAGCTGAGAACGTAGCTGACCAGTGGGGCATTACAAGAGAAGAGCTTGACGCTTTTGCTCTCAGCTCACAGGAAAAGGCTGCAGCAGCTATCGCAGCAGGCAAGTTTGAGGACGAAATCGTTCCCGTTCCCGTAAAGGTTAAGAAGGAAACAGTTGAATTTAAGGTTGACGAACACCCCAGAGCTACATCAGCTGAAAAGCTTGCTAAGCTTCGTCCCGCTTTTAAGCCCGACGGCGGCAAGGTTACAGCCGGCAACGCTTCAGGTATCAACGACGGCGCAGCTGCAATCATTCTTGCAAGCGGCGAAGCAGTTGAAAAATACGGCCTTAAGCCTATGGCTAAGCTTATCGGCTGGGGCCAGGCAGGCGTTGATCCCTCAATTATGGGTGTAGGTCCTGTAGGTGCTTCTAAGAACGCTATGGCTAAGGCAGGCGTTACTATTGAGGATATGGATCTCGTTGAAGCAAACGAGGCTTTCGCTGCTCAGTCAATCGCTGTAGCAAGAGATCTTAACTTCGATATGAGCAAGGTTAACGTAAACGGCGGCGCAATCGCTCTCGGTCACCCCGTAGGAGCTTCAGGCGCAAGAATTATCGTTACTCTCCTTCACGAAATGAAGAAGAGAGACGAGGCTAAGAAGGGTCTCGCTACTCTTTGCATCGGCGGCGGTATGGGTATTGCAACCGTATTCGAAAAATGCTGATAAATAAAGCATAGACATTTAAACCCATCGTCATTTTCGGCGGTGGGTTTTTCTTGTGAATAAAAATATTTTTGAATTTTTTATTGATATTTTGGCTGTTTTATTTTATAATGGTAATAAACAAAGATATTTTACAGTATAAACATATAAAACCAAAAAGGAGCAGCTAAAAATGAAATTACACGTAAAATCTGTATTTATACAAATGAAAAAAGCCGGCTTAAGAACATTGCTTACAGCCTTTACGATTACGGGCATAATGTGTCCCGCTTTGGTTTTCGCAGCCGACGCAAGCGAATTGGCTGTCAGCTATGTCAGCAGCAATTACACCACAAGCAATATTCAAGAAGGCAGCAGCTTCACAGTTATGCTCAACGGAGTGGACGTTACAGACAGCTTCAGCAACACTGTTAAGGTCACAACAGACGGCAGAACATTAATACCTCTCAGAGATTTGGGAAATATTCTCGGAGCAGATGTTGACTGGGACAGCCGAAAGGTCGCCATTTTGACAAAGGACTCTGTAACCATAGAAGTTCCCATCGGTTCTACGGTTTTGTTTATTAACGGTCAGCAGGAGAATATTGATGCCGAAGGCACTCAAGCCGTTATTGCAGACAGCTATACCTACCTTCCCTTAAGAGCCGTCAGCGAAGCTCTCGGAGCTGCAGTCGAATATGAAGCAGGCACAAAGACAATCTACCTGACGACCGATGGCACAGCAACCCCATCAACAGAACTCAAAACCAACGCCCCCGAAAAGACAGCAGAGCAGCTCGCTTTCGATCAAGAGTATCCTACGGGAGCAGTCTTGGGCTATGATGCTAATAACGGACCTAATCCCGGCGAAGCATATTATACATCGTGGTATAAATATACTTCAATGGCAAAGGCTGCAGGTTTAACAGATGAACAAATTAACTATAATTTACAATACATACATCTCAACCCCTATAACAATGACTCCGTAATAGCCACAACTGAGCAAGCTCAGTATTATGATGATGTAATTCAGAATGCCCCTAACTCTTATATGCCTTCATGGAGCGGAACATTTAAAGGTGAAATGTATGAATGTTGGCAGTGGTCCGGTGTAGATTGGGGTTATGCCGGGGAATCATATGCAGGTCTTACAG
>JAJBVU010000040.1:0-9392 GCA_020859645.1 Eubacterium sp.
GGACGATATTTGTATATCTTTCATATATTTCAATCTCTATGTTTATCGGCACGTTTTATAGTATTTTTCATCTAATTTCACTTGAAATATATTGCTTAAGTGGTATAATATAAAATAGTGTTTTCAGAAAAATTTAGGTTAAGGAGTGAATAACTTTGATTGAAATAAAAAATCTGACTAAAAGATTTGGGAAGATTACCGCTGTTGACAACATAAGCTTTACTGTTAATGACGGCGAAATTGTGGGCTTTTTGGGGCCTAACGGCGCAGGAAAATCCACCACTATGAATATGATGACGGGCTTTATTTCTTCAACAGAGGGCAGTGTCACCATTGACGGCTATGATATTTTGGAAGAGCCTGAAAAGGCTAAAAAGCGTATAGGCTATCTGCCGGAAATTCCCCCTGTATACCCCGATATGACGGTCAGCGAATATCTTGATTTTGTCTGTGACCTTAAAAAGGTGAAAAAAAGCGAAAGAAAGGAAATGCTTCAGGAAATTTTGGAAAATGTAAGGCTTGTTGAGGTAAAGAACAGGCTCATTAAGAACCTTTCAAAGGGCTACCGCCAAAGGGTGGGGCTTGCTCAGGCTCTTGTAGGCAGACCGGGAACACTTATTTTAGACGAGCCTACGGTAGGTCTTGACCCCAGACAGGTTTTGGAAATGAGAGACGTAATTAAAACCTTGGGCGAAAAGCATACGGTTATTTTAAGCTCTCACATTTTGCAGGAGGTCAGTGCCGTATGCAGCAGAGTTATTATCATAAATAAGGGTAAAATCGCAGCCAACGGAGACAGCAGCGACCTTTCAGACGCAGCTGTGGGCAGCAAGATTTCTTTGGAAATCAAGGGCGAAAAAGAAGCTGTTGAACAGGCTTTCTCTGACCTTGAATACATCGAAAGCCTTGAAATTTCGGAAAAGGGCGAAAACCTCGAGGTTAAGCTCAGCGGTGCCGAGGGCGCCGACATAAGAGAAGCTGTTTTCAAAATCTGTGCCGATAACGGGCTTGTGGTTTTGGAAATGAAGAACGACGACTTAAGCCTTGAAGAAATATTTATGCGTGCAGTCAGCGGAAGCGACGAGGAAGCGGCTCTTGAAAAAGAAAGACAGGCTATTTCCGCAGAGACGCAGGCTCAAGTTGAAGCACAGACCTCAGAAGAAGCGGAAGCCGATGAGGAAGGCTTTGACTATATTGCCGATAATGCCGAAATAATAACGGCTGAAGCTGACGAAGCCGAAAACGCTGAAGAAGAGGAAGAAACGGAGGGCGATTTGGAATGACGGCTGTTTTTAAAAAAGAAATAAGAACATATTTCAACACCTTAACAGGCTATGTATTTTTGGGCTTTTTTGTTGCCATAACGGGAATATATTTCCTTATTAATAATATGTCTACAGGGGATTTAAACTATGCAAGCACTCTTGCAGGCTCTCTTATGCTGTTTTGGATACTTATACCAATTCTTACAATGAGACTTTTTGCGGAAGAAGCAAGACAAAAAACAGACCAGCTTCTTTTGACCTCACCTGTGGGGGTTTGGGGAATAGTTTTGGGAAAATTCCTTGCGGCAGGGGTTTTGTTTATTTTCGGCGTAATAATTACGGCGATTTTCCCCTTTATTTTAAGCCGTTTCGGCACAATTGCCATAGCGGAAACCGTTAATGTAATGTTCGGCTATGTGCTTTTAGGGCTTGCTCTTATTGCAGTGGGCATTTACATTTCGTCACTGACAGATAATCAGATTGTGGCTGCTGCGGCTACCTTTGCGGCTCTTTTCGTTTTATTTATGATAGACAGCTTTACGGCTGAAATGCCCATTACAGCGGCTTCATCACTTGTTTTCGCCTTTCTGCTTGTTATTTTGGCGGCGGCTGTTCTCTGGTCCTCAGTTAAAAACCTGTGGGCAAGCCTTGTTTTTGCCATAATTTTGGGCTTCGGAGTGTTTATTGTTTACAGAATAGACCCTTCTCTTTTTGACGGTCTTATTTCTAAATTTTTCGGTTGGTTTTCAATGATTGAACGTTTTGAAAACTTTTACTCAGGCGTTTTCTCACTTGCAGACACCGTATATTATTTAAGCTTTGCTTTTGTGTTTATCTATCTTACGGTAAACAGAGTTGAAAAGCGCAGATGGGCTTAAGGAGGAAAAGGGACTATGAAAATATTCAGTGATAAAAGATTTAGATACGGAACATATTCAACCCTTTCGGCTTTGGTGGTTATTGCCATAGCTGTGGTTGTAAACCTTATTGCAGGCAAAATTAATTATAAAAAGGACCTGACCCCCAATGCGGTTTTTGCCATTACAGACGAAACAAAAAGCGTTCTCGACGGTCTTGAAGATGACGTAACGATTTACGCCCTTTATCAGACAGGTCAGGAGGACTCTGTTATAACACAGATTTTGGATCAGTATGACAACGCTTCGGGAAAGATTAAAACAGAGACGAAGGATCCTGTTCTTTATCCCCAGTTTGTGGAAAAATATACAGACGGCGGAAGCATTTCCACAGGCAGTCTCATCGTTGAAAGCGGCGACAGATATAAGGTTGTTCCTGTCAGTGATTTGTATAATACGGGAACGGACTATCTCACAGGCGAAAGCAAAAACGAGGTAACAGCGGAAGCCAAAATTACAGGGGCTATTCAGTATGTAACTGCGGACAGCCTGCCTGTAATTTATGCCGTAACAGGTCACAATGAAATGACCCTTTCCGACTTAGGCTCAGACCTGGCTGACAAGCTTGAAACAGCCAATATTGAGGTCAGAGATTTAAACCTTTTTGACGAGGACATTCCCGAGGACTGTGCCATATTAATGCTTACAACGCCTCAGACAGACTATACCGCAGATGAAGCGGAAAAGGTTAAAAAATATTTGGCGGCTGACGGCAGAGCCTTGTTTATGGTAGACTATCAGTATAATACCTTTGAAAATTTAGACAGCATTTTGGCTGACTACGGCTTGTCTTTGAATAATCCCATTATTTTCGAAGCGGACGCAAACTATCAGTATCAAAACTATCCTACGGCGATTTTGCCCGATATAGCTATTCATGACGCAACTGAGGGACTTTCTCAAATTCGAGTTCTTCTGACAACGGCTTACGGAATAACCCAGACAGCGGATAAAAGAGTGGCAACCACCGTTGAACCTCTTCTTTCAACCTCTGCTTCTGCTTTTGGCAAAAACACCGAGGACGAAACAATAACTATGCAGGAGGGCGATACAGCAGGCCCCTTTGACGTAGCGGTAGCTGTCACCGACAGCACATACACCGACACACAGCACATAACAAAGCTTGTGGTTTGCTCAGGCTATTATTACCTTCTCTTCGCTCAGGCTGATGCCCTTGTCAGCGGAGGAAACTCGGACTTTATTGAAGGCTGTATAAAGTGGCTCAACGATAAAACAGACTATGAAAGTGTAAGCATTCGTTCAAAATCATTGGAAAACGACACGTTCTACACAGACTATGCTCAGTATGAAAGAGTTAAATATATCTGCGTAATCATTTTGCCCCTGTTTATAATAGGCTACGGCTTTGTGATTTGGCTTTCAAGGAGGAATAAATAATGAAGAAAAAGCTCCCCGCACTTTTGGGGCTGGCGGTTCTCCTTGTGGTTCTTGCGGCGGTATATTTTCTTTGGGGTTCGGGAGAAGGTGACGAAACCGCCGAGGTTGAAGAGCAGACGGAAGAAAGCCAAAGCTTCAGCTTTGTTTTTAACATAGACGAAAGCGTAGGTCTTTCACAGGTCAGGGCTGAGAGAATTTCTCTGCCCGAAGGCTGCGGCGTAAGCGAAAGCATTGACGCCGGCGATAAGGAAATGCTTGTATATTTGGACGGCAGCAGCTGGTATATTAAGGGCTATGAGGACTGTCCCTTAAGCGACGATATGCAGACATATTTGGACGGCTTCTATTCACTTTATGCAAACACTGAACTTAAGGAGCATGAGGGGCTTGAGGAATACGGCCTTGCGGAGCCCTGTCTTAAGCTCTATGCAGCCTATGATGACGGTTCAGATATGGTTCTTTCCGTAGGTAACCAAACTGCCGACAAGCTTGGCTTTTATGTAGGTGTGTCAGGCTCAGACAGTGTGTTTATAGTTTCCAACACCAATATTTCAAAGTATTTTTACGGCTTCAACGAGCTTATGGATAAGACTCTGCCAACTTTGAATTTGGAGGAAATAACCTTTGCCACAGTTATGAACTTCGAGACGGACGAAAGCCTTATTATAACCTATGACAGCAGCAACGAAAGCTCCGCCGCCGAGGGCAACAGCTTAACCACACTTATGCTTAAAAGCCCCGTAAACGGCTTGACGGTTTACCCCTATAATTTAGAAACTACTATTTTAAGCGGCTTTTCTTATCTTAAGCTTTTGGACATTGTTGAAATAAACGCCGAAAATTTGGCTCAGTACGGGCTTGAACAGCCTGTTTATGAGCTGACTTTTAAGGATACAGAGAATACGTTCTCCCTCGATATAGGCAGCTTAGCCGATGACGAGCATTATTACTGCAAGACACCGGACAGCAATACGGTTTATCTGACCTATAAAGCCGGAGTTGAGCCTGCGGTAAACTATAATATTTATGAATTTACAGAGAGATTTGTAAACCTTCAATACCGCAGAAATGTTGAAAGCGTAAATATAAGCGTTTTAAACGGAGAGGAATATGTCTTGGAGTTCGGAGAGGATAATGTCAACAAAGAAGGCGTTGACAACAGAGTGGCAAGCCTTAACGGAAGAGAATATGACAGAGTGGATATTTCCGACTTTTATCAGCTTTTAACAGGCATAACTTTTGAAAGAATTGAGGAAAACGCCGCAGTGGAGGGCGAAGCCGCCCTTGTTATAAGCTATAAGCTTCTTGACGGAACGGAAAGCACAGACAGATATTATAACTATGACTCAAACTATTATATAGTTGAGAAAAACGGCGGAAACACCGGCTTTGTGGTAAGTAAAAGCTATTTAAGCAGAATGCTTGATATGGCAGCTGAGCTTTCACAGGAGGAAGAATAAAATTTCCGGCAGTCTGCAGCTTTGACAGGATTAAAACACTTCAGACTAACAAATAAACATTTTTAAACAAAAAAGAACTCCTCATTTCGGGGAGTTCTTTTCAATGAGAAAAAATATTAAAACGGAGACGATGGGATTCGAACCCATGAGCCCAAAAAGGGCTACTTGATTTCGAGTCAAGCTCGTTATGACCACTTCGATACGTCTCCAAATAAGATACGTGCGGATAACAGGACTTGAACCTGCACTCACGAAGAACCGGATTCTAAGTCCGGCGCGTCTGCCAATTCCGCCATATCCGCCTACAGTTTACCATTATACATTAAAGCTTTTAAAAAGTCAATGAAAAGTTTTTAAAGGCTCAAACGGCAAAGAAAAAGAGCCTAATGATTTTCAGGCTCTTTTGAGCTGCCGACAGTGGGACTCGAACCCACACACCGGTTAAGATAACAGATTTTGAGTCTGTCGCGTCTGCCAATTCCGCCATGTCGGCAAAACAACTCAACAAAGGATATTTTAACAGATTTTAACCCCGATGTCAATAGCCAAAAAACACACTTTTTAAAAATCTTTACTAAACGAGTCTTTATTACATAATAAGCAAAGGCAAGCTGTTAAAGGGCGGGTAAGGCGGAGCCTATAACTTTGTTTGAAATTGTTTGCTCATATTTTTCTTGACAGCCCTTATTTAACGGCGTTATAATTAAAAAAATAAAAACTAAAGCAAACAGGCAGGTTTAAAATGAAGCTTAACAAAGATGTGATATATATACTGAACAGCCTGCAGGAGGCAGGCTTTGAGGGGTTTGTTGTGGGCGGATGCGTCAGAGATTTTTTAATGGGGCTTGACCCCCACGACTACGACATAACCACAAACGCCCTTCCTTTAGATATAAAGAAAATTTTCCCCCGAACCGTTGACACAGGCATAAAGCACGGCACTGTAACAGTTCTTGTGGGAAAGCGGAGCTATGAGGTGACAACCTACAGAGTTGACGGTGAATATAAGGACGGCCGCCACCCGGAAGAGGTTGTATTCGTACAGGACATAGAAAAGGATTTAAGCCGACGGGATTTTTGTATGAACGCCATAGCCTACAGCCCGAAAGAGGGCTATATCGACCCCTTCGGAGGAAGAGATGATATAAAATCGGGCATAATAAAAGGGGTAGGAGATCCCAATCTGAGATTTAACGAGGACGCCTTGAGAATGTTAAGGGCTGTCCGCTTTTCGGCGCAGCTGGGCTTTAAAATAGAAGACAACACATATGAAGCCCTTAAGAAGAATGCGGAGCTTATTAAAAATGTCAGTATGGAAAGAGTGGCTGCGGAGCTTCTCAGGCTTCTCTGCAGCAGTCACTGCGAAAGGGCTGACCTTCTCTGCTCAACCAATTTGGGGGATTACTGCGTGCCGGAAATTACGGCTGCCCTAAGAAAAAGGGGAGAGGAAATAATTCCTGTTTTGAAAAATGCTTACGAAAAAGGTTTTGTTAATGAAGAAATTGCTTTAGCCGCTGTTTTGGCAAAGGACCCCAACCCCCTAAAGGCTCTGAAGGACCTTAAGCTTTCCAACAGGCTTATTGACAATGCAGCAGCACTCATTAAATTTTATGACTTTGACCTTAAAACAGGCGAATATGAGCTGAGAAAGCTCTACAGCACTTTGGGAGATTTGGTTTTTGAGCTTTTAAACCTTAAGGAAGCAAAGGGCGAGGACGTTTCAGCTGCCTTTGAATTTTTAAAAGGCGAAAAAAGGCTGACAAAAAAAGACCTTTCCGTAAATGGACGAGACCTTATGTCTTTGGGTTTAAAGGGCAGGCAAATAGGGGCTGCTGAGGAAGGACTTTTGGATATGATTTTGAGAGATCCCAACCTAAACGAAAAAGATATGCTTTTAAAGGAGGCTTTAAAATGGCTGCGCTGATAACGGGAGCAAGCGGAGGAATAGGCTGTTATATGGCGAAAACACTGTCGGAAATGGGCTTTGAGGTTATTTTGGCTGCCAGAAGCGTCGATAAGCTTGAAGCTTTGGCAAAAACACTGCCCAATAAAGCGGAGGTTTTCGGAGCGGATTTGTCAAAGCCGGAAGAGTGCAAAGGGCTTTATGAAAAGCTTAAGGGCAGAAAAATTGAGGTTTTAATCAATAATGCAGGCTTCGGTGAGTTTGCGTCCTTTGCCGACGGTGATTTGGATACACAGCTTAATATGATAGACCTTAATGTTAAGGCGGTTCATATTCTGACAAAGCTTTTTTTGAAGGATTTTAAGGAAAAAGGCTACGGCTATATTTTGAATGTGGCAAGCCTTGCGGCATTTCTTCCGGGGCCTATGATGGCGTCATATTACGCAGGAAAAGCCTATGTTTACAGGCTTACTATGGCAATAAGGGAGGAACTGAGGAGGGAAGGCTCGCCTGTTTACGCCGGGGTTCTCTGCCCGGGGCCTGTTTCTACGGGGTTTAACAAAAGAGCAGGGGTTCGCTTTGCCACTAAGGGCATAGACCCGGAATACTGTGCAAAATACGCCGTTGAAAAAATGTTTGAGGAAAAGGCGGTTATTATTCCCGGAAGGGCTGAAAAGCTTCTGCCCCTTTTGACTAAGCTTTCACCTGTTAACTGGCAGATGTTCTTCTGCGGTGAATTTCAAAAGAAAAAGGGGCAGGGGGTTGACAAAAACGGGGAGTTGTAATATAATAATCTTGAAACAGATGAATGTAAATTGGTAGGAGTTCATCGTTAAGCAAAAACCCCGCAGTTGCAGCTGCGGGGTTTTCTATTCCTATATTTATACAGCCGGATTAAGCTGTTTGGTCGTCACCGTTTTTATGTTTTCGGTCAATCTGTTTACATATTAAATGTGAAAACACATTAGCTGTGATAGAAGCAGCGAAGCGTATAAAGCAGATAACCAAATAAGTAGGAGTCATCGTTAAACCTCCTCCCTTGTTACGGAGTAGCTTAAAAGCGGTAACAATCACATTATACAATGCTTTGATTATTTTGTAAAAAAGAATTATTGTTCTGCGGTGAATTTCAAAAGAAAAAGGGGCAGGGGGTTGACAAAAACAGGGGTTTGTAATATAATAATTTTGACAGAAATGAATGTAAGTCGGTGATATATTCATTACTAAGCAAAAACCCCGCAGTTGCCGCTGCGGGGTTTTCTATTCGTTATTTATACAGCGGAATTAAGCTGTTTGGTTGTTACCGTTTTTATGTTTTCTGTCGAGTATTTTGCAAATGCAGTGAGAAAATACATTCGCTGCAACAGAAATTGCAAAACGTATTAAGAGGTCGGTGATAATCATTTCTAAGCCTCCTTTCTGTTACGGAGTGCTTAAAAGCGGTAACAAGCACATTATACAATGCTTTGATTATTTTGTCAAAAAGAATTATTGTTCTGCGGTGAATTTCAAAAGAAAAAGGGTCAGGGGGTTGACAAAAACGGGGAGTTGTAATATAATAATGATGACAGATATGAATGTATATTAGCGAGAACGTTCATTGTTAAGCAAAAACCCCACAGCGGCAACTGTGGGGTTTTCTGTTGCTGAAAATGATTGGCAGCCGACAAAGGCTCCCCTTGAGGGGAGCTGTCAGAGATAGCTGACTGAGAGGTGTTATTTTTTGCAATGAAAAAGCAAATGCATACAAAACACTACCGGTATATCACCTCTCCGTCAGCCGCACTGATTTTTTACAAAAATCAGCGTTGGCTGCCACCTCCCCTCAAGGGGAGGCTTGTCGGTTACTCTAGATATTCGCTGTTTAAAGAAAAGCTGTCATTGCCAAAATCCTTAAGTTGACAGCATTGCCCTCAAGGGGAGGTTTTGTCGGCAGAAAAGTGTTGTCGGCAGCCCTTTGGTGATTTTTAATATAAAATTTTTAAAAAGCTGTTGACATATTGTGAAAAAAAATATATAATCTAAGAAGTGAAATGTTTATTAGGCGAAGAATGCTTAGGCGAGGGCTTGAGACTTTCCCGTTATGATCTGCCTTATTTCGGCAAAGGCTCAGTCGGTAGTTTGACCGTTTTTCACCTTAAACGTTTAACAAATTTTTATGAACAAATTAAAAAGGAGGAAGAAGTGTGAAATTGAAAACACGTAAAATAGTGAGCCTCGTTTTGGCTGCTGCTATGGTGGTTTCATCAGCAGTGTTTACAAACGCAGACGTTTCCGTAGGCACAGCTGTAAGCGCTGATCTTGCAGCCGACACATACAGCGAGACTGCAGCAGGTACTTATGCTGCCGGCGATGTTGTTTATACATCGGATAACATGACAGTTAAAGCAGCTGACTCTCTTACAGTTAAGGCTGTAAACGATGTATTCGCAATCTACGGTGCAGGTTC
>JAJBVU010000040.1:9492-35698 GCA_020859645.1 Eubacterium sp.
GTTAAGGCTGTAAACGATGTATTCGCAATCTACGGTGCAGGTTCTTCAGATGTAAGATTTGCATCAAGCGACGGTGATACAATCAGACCTATTTATTTAATAGAGGTTGAAGCAGCCGGCACATTGACAGTTACAGCCGATGTAAACTCAACTAAGAAGATCGTTCTCGGAAAGAGCGACGAATCCAACACAGTTGTAGCAAGTTATACAAACGAAGGTTCAGACAAAGTAGAAGGCTATGAGCTTTCAGCAGCAGTTGAACCCGGTATATACTACTTCGGCGGCGTAGGTACTAATGTTTACACATACAGTGTTTCATTAACTACAGATTCAAGCTCAGGCAGTGAAGAATCTTCAGAAGCTACAACAGAAGCAGCTTCAGAAGAAACTACAGTCGAAGCTACAACAGAAGCATCAGGCGGCAGCGGCAGTGAAGAAACAGCCGGTACAGCTAACCTTACAGCAGACGCTGTAACAATTGATACAGTCGGCGGAACAGCTACAGTTTCAGTTAAACTTACAGATATTACAACAGAAGTAAATAACCTTACATTCTATGTAACATATGATCCTTCAATCGCTAAGGTTACAGCAGCTGAAATGTTGGCAGCTGACAAGACACTTTCAACAGCAACCGACGACCTTAACATTGCTATTACTTCAGCACATGCAACAGCTGACAGCCACTATGAAGGTTTGGCAGGCAGCACAGCATTCGAAGCAGGCGTTATTAAGGCAGCTTTCGTTACAGGCACATATAGTGATACATCAGCTACATCACTTTATGCATTCAGCGATGACACAACTGTTCTTACCCTTACATTCGAGGGCGTTGCAGTTGGTACAACTCCTGTAACACTTGAGGTTGTTGACTGTAATACACTTCCCGACACAACTAACACAGTTGACTCAAAGGCAATCACAGTTACAGCAACAGACGGTTCTGTAACAGTAGGCGAACCCGTTGAGGTTTATACTGATGACAGCGTAACAGTTAAGACAGTTGACGGCGAAGTTACTGAAACAGAAGTTACAGGCGGTACACTTTATAAGAGCGGCGCATTTATGTTATCTGCATCTGCAGCAGGCAGCGTTTCAGTAACAGCTGACGCAGCTGACGTTACAATTACTGCTTATGATGAAGCAACAGATACTTATACAGTAGTTACTGTTGAAACATCAACTGATGCATCAACAGGTTACACAACTTATACATTTGCAGCTGAAGAGGGTGTAACATACTTCCTTACAAGAACAGAAGGCGACTTCAGCTTATTCGTTGCAAGCGAAGAAACTTCAACAGAAACTTCTACAGAGGCTTCATCAGAAACTACAACTGAAGCTGTTGAAGGCGACGCTATCCTTACAGTAGGCAGTGCTACATCTGCAAGAACAGTAGGCAGCACATCTACTATCAATATTACTCTCGGCGACCTTAAGAACGTTGAGGTTAATAACGGTACATATTGGGTAACATATGATCCTACATATGTACAGGTTACAGAAGTTAAATCACTTGCAGCAGACAAGACACTTACAAATGATCTTACATCTTATGTAACAACTCCTCTTGTATCTGCAAACAAGACAAACGATGATCTTTACACAGATGAAGATATTACAGCAGGTCTTACACCCGCTCAGGCAGGTAAGATTAAGCTTGCATTCGCACTTGTAACAGGCGACGGCGACACAACAGAGCTTACATTTGATGCTCTTACAGCCGAAACAATTATCGCAACTCTTACATTCACAGTAATGACAGAGGTTCCTGCAGGAACTGAACCTGTTGCTCTTAATCCTACAGTAATTGACTTCGCAGACGTTCCCGTTCTTGACGGTAATTATCCTGACATCGAAGTAGGCGCTGTATCAGGTGAGATCAGATTTACAAGCGAAGAAGAATCTTCAAGCGAGTCTACATCTGAAGATCAGTCTTCAAGCGAAGAATCCTCATCAGAGGAATCATCAAGTGAAGAAACTTCAAGCGAAGAAACTTCATCAGAAGAGTCCTCAAGCGAAGAATCCTCAAGCGAGGCTACATCTGAAGAAGAATCATCAAGCGAAGAAACTTCATCAGAAGAAACTTCAAGCGAAGCTACAACAGCTACAGCTACTGAAACTACCACAACATCAAGCGGCGGCAGCAGCGGTGGCAGCAGTGGCGGCAGCAGCGGTGGTGGCAGTGGAAGCTCCTATAAGGGAACAACCACAACAACAGAAGCTACTACAGAAGCTACAACTGAATCTGAAGCAGCGGATACTGAAGAGCCCGCAGCAGCAGACACAGACGATACTTCTAAGAGCGGTGTAGCATCCTTCGCTGAGGTTGACGGCTATCACTTCGCATATATGGTTGGTTATACAGACGGTACATTCGGACCTAACAAGAATATCACAAGAGCAGAAGTTGCAGCAGTATTCGCAAGACTTACCGCAGGTACTATCCAGGTTAACGGCGGAACAGCAACCTATACTGACATCTTAGGCTCAGAGTGGTACGCAGACTATGTAGCATATCTTGAAGACCTTAGCGTTCTTGAAGGCTACACAGACGGTTCATTTGCTCCTACAAGACCTATCACAAGAGCTGAATTTGCTTCAATTCTTGCTAAGTATGTAGGCACTGCATCAGCTAGCTACGCTGACTTCAGCGACACAGAAGGTCACTGGGCAGAAGCTAACATCGCAGGCGCTGTTAAGGCAGGTTGGATGAGCGGTTATAACGACGGCACATTCAAGCCCGACGCATACATCACAAGAGCAGAAGTAGTAAGCGCTGTTAACAGAGCTACCGGCAGAGTATTCGACACAACAGTTGATACTGACAGCATCGTTACATTCAGCGATGTAGCTGCAGGCGCTTGGTATGAGACAGCAGTTTACGAAGCAGCTAACTCACACTGGTTCACAGGTTCTGAAACTTGGTACTTAACAGAAGATGCTTATAACGAAGCTACAGCTGTTGAGGAAGAGGAAGAAGAAGCTGAAACTGAAGAAGAAATCGATTATGTATCAGCATTAACCGCACTTGCAGACGTTACATTAACTGAAGAGCAGGAAGCTGTTCTTACAGAAAATGCAGACGTAATCAGCACTGCAGCAGCAGCTGTTGAAGCAGGCGGAGAGCTTGACGACGAAACAATCGCTTCACTTCAGGCAATCTATGACAGTGTTATGGCTTTAGCTGAAACAGAAGAATAATCGGTTTAATCTGATAATTCGGACATTGAAGCTTAAAAATAAATAAAAAATATTTTCTCCCCTCCCTAAAAAGAGGGGAGTTTTTATGTGGGAAAATCCATTGAAATCGGCTTTTGGGCTAAACCCTTGAGATCTAAAATATTTTGAGTATTATAAAAGAGGGAACTGTAATTAGAAAAGAATATACAAAGCTTGTTGTGACGTGGGGAGCTGTCAGCGAAGCTGACTGAGAGGAATATTTCTCAGCCAAGCATTAAAAAAAAGGTGTATTTTCCGATTGTGAAAATACACCTTTTTACTTTAATGTTTTAATTACCAAATACCTGTAATCTTTTGAACTGCCAGTGAAACAATTGCAATAAGTACCCAAATTATAAGACCTAAGAAAATGGGCTTTTTGCCGTTTTTAACAAGGCTTACAAGGTTCGTGTTAAGACCGATTGCAGCCATTGCCATAGCTATCATAAACTTGCCTGCGGAGGAAAGGAAGGAAAAGAGAGAAGAGGCTGCGCTTAAAGCAGCTTCGCTGTCCGCAAGAACGCTGTTTGTTATTGTGTTTATAATCGAAGCTACAATAAAGAAAATTATGAATGAGGGCAGGGCGTTTTTAAGACTGAACTTAACGTCTGAGTTTTTGTCTGTCTTTGTTTTGTAGAGAGCTAAAACAAAGGTTATGGGAATAATTGCAAGGGTTCGGGTAAGCTTAACGATTGTAGCAAGATCAAGAGCCAAATTGGGGTCATGACCGGGCATACTGCACCAGGTTGTAGCGGAAGCCACAACAGAGGAGGTGTCGTTTACTGCGGTGCCTGCCCACATTCCGAAGCCTGTGTCGGTCATTCCTATAAGGTTGCCGAGGGTTGGGAAGATAACAGCAGCGATAACGTTAAAAAGGAAGATTGTGGAAATTGCGCTTGCCACGTCCTCATCCTCTGCCTTTATAACGGGAGCTGTTGCGGCAATAGCTGAGCCGCCGCAGATAGATGAGCCTACGCCTACAAGAATTGCCTGATTTGTGGGAATTTTCAGGATTTTATAGCCTAAAACATAAGCTGTAACCAGGGCAACGGTTATTGTTGAAATAATTATAACCAGAGACTGACCGCCCACCTTGATTACGTTAAAAAGATTCATAGAAAAGCCCAAAAGAATAATTGAATATTGAAGGACTTTTTTCGATGTAAAGCCTATGCCCGGCTTAAAGCTTTGAGGAAAAGCCGCATAGGCAAGCAAAAGACCTATAATAATGGCGAAAACAGGGGTTCCCACGATGGAACCGAAGGGGAGTATATGCTCCAAAAGCTTTGCCGCAAGGGCGATTATGAAGCAGAGAACAATCCCCGAAAGATTTGTTTTGATAAATTTCATATTTTTTCTCCTTTGTGTAAAAATTTACGGTTTACTTGCCTAAACTGTCTAAAGCCTCAACAACTGTGTAATAGCGGTTAGGCAAAGCCACCTGAAAGGATAGGGAAGGAGTTTCAAAAGCTTCTTCAATAAGCTCGGCGGCTTTGTCCGTAATTTGATTTATAAGCTTGGCTGCCTTTTCGCCTGTTTGAGGGCTGTTTGGGTCGGCATTTTTAAGAAAGCCTTCCGCTTCGTCAAGCATAGCGGCTAAAACGCCTGTGTCTTTAATTTCCGTCACGATTAAACACCTTCTTTACTACTCTGAGCCGCTTCAATGTCCCTTTGAATTTGGGCTTGAAGGGCAGTTTTATCGGGAAATTTTATTTCGTTTCGAATAAAGTCATTAAATTCTATTTTAAGTTCTGTTCCGTAGAGCATTTTGTTTTCATCTAAAATATAGGTTTCCACAGTCCGGTTAGTGTTGTGAAATGTGGGATTTTTGCCAATATTTGTTAGGGAAGGGAAGGGGGTTCCGTCGATTAGGGCGGTGGTTTTATAGACGCCGTCCTTGGGGAGATACTTTCCCTCGGGTATTACCTGATTGGCAGTGGGAAAGCCCATACCCGTTCCCCTGTGAAGCCCCTTTTCCACCCTTGAAGCTATAAAGTAGGGGGCGGAAAGCAGCACAGCGGCGGTTTTTACGTCTCCCTCTTTGAGCAGGGAACGAATTTTAGTAGAGCTAATATCCTCGCCCATATATTGAATTTTAGGCAGAATTTTAACCTCTATACCCATATTTTCCCCCAATGCCTTAAGGTCTTTTGCACTGCCGGACTTGTTCTTTCCGAAGGAATAGTCTGCTCCTATAACAAGAAGGCGGCAGTTTGTTTTTGCCTTTAAAAGCCTTATAAATTCCTCAGGTGAAAGGGCTGCAAAGTCCGTTGTGAAGGGGTAGGGGATATAGAAGTCAACGCCTAATGTCTCCGCAATTTGATTTTTTTCGTCCTCTGTGTAAAGCGTTTTAAATGAGCCGTCATTGGAAAAAAAGCTGACGGGGTGGGGCGAAAAAGTAAAAATTACGGTTTTATAGGGAGATGACTTTATTTCGTTTATTAATGTTCTGTGACCCTGATGAAAGCCGTCAAAATTGCCTAATGTGACGGCGGTGGGTTCATCAAAGTTAAAGCTTGGGTTCGATAATTTTATCATTGTTTTTCCTTTATATCAGCATACAGACAGGCTTTGCAAAGCCCTCTTTTCTTGTGAATATGCCGATTAATTTATTTTCGCTGTTTTTAAGGAGAAAGCTTTCTCCGTCAGAAGGCTTTGGGTCGGGAATGTAATTCAGGGAAATTTTGTTGCCGTTTTTTAAATAGGAGT
Organism: Eubacterium sp.; assembly: GCA_020859645.1. Taxonomy (GTDB): domain Bacteria; phylum Bacillota; class Clostridia; order Lachnospirales; family CAG-274; genus JAJQCI01. The sequence goes on from JAJBVU010000040.1 coordinate 15,424, forward strand.
CGGCTGCGGAAACGGCTTTATAGATTTTGTATGAGGGAAGAGCCTTTTCTATTGGAATAACCGCTTGGGAAAGCTCCCCCTTATCCTTAAGGGCCTGAAGCTCACCGATTGTCAGGGCTGTTTCCTTTGAAAAGCCCCCTGTTTGGGTACGTTCAAGGGCAGTCATAACTGCCCCTGTTCCCAGCTTTTCACCTATATCCGTTATAAGGGTTCTTATATATGTGCCTTTTGAACAGACAATGGTGAATGAAAGAGTTTTTTCGTCGGAAAAGGCAATATCCGAAATGGAATATATTGTAATAAGTCTTGGTTTACGCTCCGCTGTTTTGCCCTGTCTTGCAAGCTCATAAAGCCTTTTTCCGTTGATTTTAATAGCGGAATACATAGGGGGAATTTGAGATATTTCACCTAAAAAGGAGTTTACCGCATTAATTATTTCCTCTTTTTCGGGAATTTTGTCAGAAACGTCCTGAACATTTCCCCAAATGTCCCCTGTGTCTGAGGTCTGACCTAAACGCATTTCAGTGCGGTAGGTCTTTCTTTCAGCCTGAACGTAGTCAGCAAGCTTTGTAGCCTTTCCCAAACATATAGGCAAAACCCCCTGAGCCATAGGGTCAAGGGTGCCTGTGTGACCTGTTTTTATTCTGCCGAAAATACCTCTGACAATGTTTACGCAGTCGTTTGAGGTGTAGTTTTGTTCCTTATAAAGGTTTATAAAGCCTGTGAAGTTAGTTTCCATTAATTTCATTCCTTAATGCGTTCAGACATTTTTCCAAAGCTTCCTCTAATTCAAAGCCCTCGATTGTACAGCCTGCTGCGCAGATATGACCGCCGCCGCCGAAGGAGGAAGCTGCTTTATTTACGTTTACTCCTGTTGAACGAAAGCTGCATTTTATTGTCTTTTCGGCTTTTTCATAGAGGAAAACCGAGCACACTGCGCCGATTGTGTTAAGGCAGTATTCCGCAATGCCGTCAAGCTGTTCGAAAATTGCTCCGCAGGAGCGGATTTCCTTTAAAGTAAGGGTTGTATAGGCAATTCCGTCCTTAAGCTCCATATTTGACACTGCCTTGGCGAAAACCTTTGCCGCCGTAAAATCGTGGCGGTAGAGCATATCCGCTTGAATATCGGTGAAGTCAATGCCCTTTGCCATAAGCTCTCCGGCAATTTCCATAGTGCGCTTGCCTGTTGAGCTGTGTTTAAAGGCACAGGTGTCTGTTAAAAGCCCTGTGTAGAGACATTCCGCTGTGTAGGTGTCGATTTCGTTAAGACGTGACAGAAGCTCATAAACAAGCTCACAGGTGGAAGAAGCATTTGGGCAGACTAAATTGTGCTCTGCAAAGTTCGTATTTGAAATGTGGTGGTCAATGTTAATTGTTGCCTTTGCGTTTTCAAACAGGGCTTTGCCCTCGCCCAAACGGTTTTTGTCTCCGCAGTCAAGGGATATAAATAAATCGGGAACAGAGGGCGAATTGTTGGGATCCGTTATATTTTCTCTTTTTAATATGCGGTCGAACTTTGAGCCTTTAAAGCTTACAAAGGTGTAAGGGGCTTTGCCAAGACTGCGGATGTAGTGATCCGCAGCCATAACAGAGCCCACCGCATCTCCGTCGGCGTTTATATGGGCGCTTAATACAATGGTTTCCGCCTTTAAAATGCTTTCCTTCAGAGTTTTCGCAAAGGCATCAAACATTGTCATCAGCTCCCTCCGAGCCTTCAGTTTCGTCCTCATCGTCGGACAGATTAAGATCATTTAAAATTTTTGAAATGTGCATACCGTATACAAGTGAATCGTCATAAATGAAGCTGATTTCCGGGGTTAAGCGCAGATTAATGCGCTCCGCAAGAAGGCTTCTGATATAGCCCCTTGCGCCCTTTAAAACATCCATTGTGGTTTTGATCTGCTCATCGCTGCCTAAGACGCTGACATATACCTTGCAGTATTTAAGGTCTGTGGTGGTTTCCACCTTTAAAACGCTTATAAGGCTGGATATACGGGGGTCTTTAAGACCGCTTCTCAAAATTTCGGATATTTCTTTTTTTATTTCGTCATTTATGCGAATCATTCTGCTGTTTGTTTTCATAGTGAATAACCGCCTTTTAAGTCATGTATTTTTGGAAGGGCTGAAACTTAAACTTTAGGCTAACTAAAACATAATTGCCCCACCTCTCAGCCGCCTTTGGCGGCAGCTCCCCTCAAGGGGAGCCTGTCGGTTGCCGAAAGTTATCGTTTTATCTCTTCCATAGTATAGGCTTCGATAATGTCGCCTACCTTAATATCATTAAATTTATTCAAGCAAATACCGCATTCAAAGTTGGTTGTTACCTCTTTAACATCGTCTTTATAACGGCGGAGAGTAGCTACCTCTCCCTCATAAATTACAACATTGTCTCTTAAGAGACGAACACTTGAATTTCTTGTGATTTTGCCGTCCTTAACATAGCTTCCGGCAATAGTGCCCACGCCCGAAGCATTGAATGTCTGGCGAACCTCTGCGTGACCCAAAATCTTTTCTGCATATTCGGGGTCAAGCATACCCTTAATAGCCGCTGTAATATCGTCAATAGCATTATAAATAACTCTGTAAAGACGAATATCAACCTGCTGATCCTCAGCTACACTCTTAGCTGAGTTTTCGGGACGGACGTTAAAGCCTATAATAATGGCATTTGAAGCGGAAGCAAGGGTAACGTCGGACTCCGTAATGGCTCCTACGCCGCCGTGTATAGTACGAATTCTGACCTCATCGTTTGAAAGCTTTTCAAGAGAAGCCCTAACCGCTTCAACAGAACCCTGAACATCTGCCTTAATGACAATGTTAAGCTCTTTAACGCTGCCTGCCTGAATTTGGCTGAAAAGATCGTCAAGGGATATTTTCTGAGTGTCCTTAAGCATATCAATTCTTGACTTGGCAATTATAGATTCCGCAACCTGTCTTGCCTGTTTGTCGTTTTTAGCCACATGGAAGGTGTCTCCGGCGTGAGGAACATCGTTAAGCCCCAGAATTTCAACAGGTACGGAAGGCCCTGCGGTCTTAATCTGCTTGCCCTTATCGTTTATCATTGCTCTTACCTTGCCGTAGGCTGCGCCCACAACAATTGAGTCGCCTACGTGAAGGGTTCCGGCTTTAACGAGAGCTGTTGCAACGGGACCTCTGCCCTTGTCAAGTCTTGCTTCTATGATGTTGCCTTCGGCACGCTTGTCGGGGTTAGCCTTAAGCTCCTTCATTTCCGCTACAAGGGTAATCATTTCAAGAAGCTGGTCGATACCCTCTTTTGTAACTGCGGAAACGGGAACGGCAATAGTTTCTCCGCCCCAATCCTCAACTATAAGCCCGTATTCCACAAGCTCCTGTTTAACTCTTTCGGGGTTAGCGGAGGGCTTGTCGATTTTGTTTATAGCTACTATAATGTCAACCCCGGCTGCTTTGGCGTGGTTTATAGCTTCAACTGTCTGGGGCATAACGCCGTCATCTGCGGCAACAACCAAAACCGCTATATCAGTAACCAACGCACCTCTCATACGCATAGCCGTAAAGGCTTCGTGACCGGGAGTATCTAAAAATGTGATGGGCTTTCCGTTTATGGAAACGGTGTAAGCGCCTATGTGCTGGGTTATGCCGCCGGCTTCCTCGGCGGTAACCTTGGTTTTTCTGATAGCGTCGAGAAGAGAGGTTTTGCCGTGGTCAACGTGACCCATAACAACTACAACAGGGGGACGCTCCTTAAGGCTTGCAGGGTCATCCTCTTCTGAAGAAAGAATTTCCTCTGCAATATCCTTCTCCGTTTCCTCTTCTACAATTACGCCGTAGTCCTCGCAGATTTTTTCCGCAAGGTCTCTTTCGATTTCCTGATTTATGCTAGCCATAACGCCCTTCATCATAAGCTTCATAATGATTTCGGAGCTTTTCTTGCCCAGCTTATCCGCAAGGTCGCCTACGGTAACTGTGGGAGGAAGCTCTATAACTGAAATTTCCTCCTCTTCCTCAACAGGCTCGGGAACAGGCTCAGGCTCTTTGGGAACAAACTTATTTTTGTTCTTTTTCTTATTCTTTTTGTTCTTTTTGGGGGCTTCCGCTTGGGCTGCAGGGGCGTCCTGTTTAGGCTGTTCCTGCTTAGGCTGAGGCTTATTTTCTTTTTTAGACTCTTTTTTGGGCTCTGCCTTAGGTTCTTCCTTGGGCTTATTTTCTTCGGCAATAAGCTCACGAAGCATTTCTTCCTCTTCGGGCTTAAGACCGCTGGAGGCAACCTTGCCCGTTACTCCCAAATCGTTAAGTTTTTTTATGATTTCGGCATTGGATAAACCAAGCTCTTTAGATAATTCTCTTATTCTCATAAATCCTTCACCTCCGTAATTATTCAACCGGCAGGGAAAAATCCTTATAAACCCTGTCTGCAAGACCCTTGTCGGTTATGGCAAAAACCGTTCTGTTGACCTTGCCTACGGCGTGAGACAGTGTGTCTTTTTCGCCGAATATAAGAACAGGAATATTATAATATTTCCCCTTATTTACAAATTTATTTTTCGTGTTTTCCGCTGCGTCCTCAGGCACAATAATAAGGTAAACCTCTCCGTGTTTAACTGAAATTTCAACGGTCTGTTCTCCCGTTAAAAGCTTTCCTGCCTTTTGACAGAGAGACAGCATAAAGAGATTAGGGCTTTTCATAGGCTTTAAGCTCCTCTCTTAAGCTTTCATAAACCTCTGAGGGAACCGCCGATTTAAAGGAACGCTCTAAGCCCTTTGACTTTTCCGCCTTGTTTAAACAGTCGGGGTTGGGGCAGATATAAGCACCTCTGCCGGGCTTTTTGCCTACAGGGTCTAAAGAAAATGTTCCGTCCTCAGAACGGACTATTCTTATAAGCTCCTTTTTATTTTTCATTTCCTGACAGCCTGTGCATTTTCTCAGCGGAATTTTACGCTTTTTAAGCATACAATCACTCCTTGGGTGTCAGTTATTCTTCTTCTGTTTCGGCAGCTTCTTCAGCTGCTTCGTCGTCAGCTATATCAGCTTCTGTTTCGTCGGCTTCTGCTTCTGTATCAACTGTTTCAACAGCTTCTTCAACTGTCTCAACAGCTTCGATTTCCTCCGAAACATCGGCTTCTTCCGCTGTCTCGTCCTTTTCAGGCTCTTCAATATCTAAAAACTTTGTGGCGATTGCCTGGGCTTCGCTCTTAATGTCTATTTTTCTTCCCGTAAGTCTTGCGGCAAGACGGACATTCTGACCCTCCTTGCCTATGGCAAGACTGAGCTGGTTATCCGCTACAACAACCTTTGCAAACTTTTCCGTTTCCGTTTCGCCGGTGGCAACGGCAATAACCTTAGCAGGGCTTAAAGCTGCTTTTATAAATTCGCCGGGATCCTCGCTCCAAGGGATAATGTCTATTTTTTCACCCTTAAGCTCGTCAACGATTACGTTTACTCTCTGACCGTTGTGACCTACACAGGCACCCACAGGATCAACCTCGGGGTTCTTAGAATATACGGCAATTTTTGTTCTTGAACCGGCTTCTCTTGCTATGCTCTTGATTTCAACCGTTCCGTCGAAAATTTCGGGAACCTCAAGCTCGAAAAGACGCTTTACAAGCTCGTAGTGGGTTCTTGAAACATTTATCTGAGGGCCTCTTGAGGTCTGACGAACCTCTAAGATATAAACCTTTATTCTGTCATTAAACTTATATTCTTCACCGGGGATCTGTTCTCTGAAGGGCAGCATAGCTTCCATTTTGCCTAAAGAGACGATTACGTTTCGTCTTTCGGTTCTCTGAACTATGGCTGTGTCAATATCCTTTTCTTTAACGATATATTCGTTATAGAGCTTTTCACGCTCTGCTTCACGGAATTTCTGAACGAAAACCTGTTTAGCGGTTTGGGCTGAAATTCTGTCGAAGTTTTTGGGCGTAACCTCTACGTCTATAAGATCCTCTATTTCGGCGTCAGGGTTAATTTCCCTTGCTTCTTCAAGAGAAATTTCCGTGTTGGGGTCGAAAACCTCTTCAACAGCTTCCTTTTGGGCAATAACCTTTATGTCCCCTGTTTCTCTGTTTATTTCAACCCTTGCGTTTTGAGTTGAGCCGTAATTTTTTTTGCAGGCAGTGAGAAGAGAGGCTTCGATTGCTTCAAAAATAATTTCCTTATCAATGCCTTTTTCCTTTTCTACAAGATTAAGAGCTGTTATAAACTCTTTTTTATCAAGTACACGGTCTTTCTTATCCATTTTTTTGTTTTCCTCCCGTTTTTCGGAACAAATGTTAAACCTTTTATAACCTTTACAGTATTACTGCCAAACGGCACACAGCCGTTTCTGAACGGTCGAAGCTAAGCTCTCCGTCCTCTGTTTTTATTATAATTTTTCCGTCAACAAGCCCTATAAGCTCTCCCTCAAACTCCTTTGTTCCGTCTTTGGGCTTATAAAGCTTTATTTCAACTGTTCTTCCTTTATATTTTTCATATTCGAAGTCTTTTTTCAAAATTCTGTCAAGACCCGGAGAACTGACCTCTAAGGTATAAGCCTCTTCAATAAAATCGTCTCTGTCTAAAACCGCTTCAAGGTCACGGCTGACGGCTTCGCAGTCGTCTATGGTGATTCCTCCCGGCTTGTCAATATAAACACGAAGATATTTTGTTCCGCCTTCTTTAACAAACTCAGCTTCCACAAGCTCAAGACCGGCTTTGTTTGTTATGCCCGATGCAATATCTTCTACCTTTTCAACTATTTCCTTTACCTTCACCCAATCACCCTTTCGTTTAATTAATGAACCTTAAATTTATCGAGTTATAAAGGTCGATTGCTGCGTGCTGACGCACTCCCGCAATCGACACCGCCATTCGTAATCCGCTCATTTTCCTACGGAAAATGGCTACTTACTCATGTCGGTTAGGTTCTCTAATGACCAATCATCTATGCAAGCAAGCTTGCTATCTGATTGGTCATTGAGAACACTTTATAATACAAAAGAAGAGTGGGCGTAACCCACTCTTCACGAAAACAATATTACCAAAAATTATTATAACACTTGCAAGGGGCAAAATCAACCCCTTTTTTAAACTTTTTCTTACGTTTTTTTGTTACTTGACAACAATATTTAAAATTTTGTTCTTAACATAAATTTCTTTGAATATATTCTTGCCTTCAAGGAACTTTTTAACGGAAGCTTCGCTGTGAGCCTTTTCCTTAACGGAAGCCTCGTCCTCATCAAGGGCAATTGTAATTTTACCTCTGACCTTACCGTTTACTGTTACGGCAATAGTTACCTGCTGTTCGATTGTTTTGGCTTCGTCATATTCGGGCCACTTTGTTTGGAAGAGATAGCCCTCAAAGCCTGCGATCTGCCAAAGCTCCTCTGTTATGTGGGAAGCTACGGGGTTAAGCAGTGTAATATATGTCTTAAACTCCGCTTTGTTTATGCGTTTAGCGGCATAGAAGTCATTGAGAAGAGACATAAGAGCCGCAATTGCAGTGTTGAACTTAAGCCCTTCATAGTCGTTTGAAACCTTTTTGATTGTCTGATGCATTTTTGTTTCAAATTCCTTTGAATAGCTGTCGCCGTCAACAAGAAATTCCTGAAGCTTCCAAACTCTGTCTAAGAACCTTCTTACGCCTTTAACGCCGTTCTGGGACCAGCTTGCCGCCATATCGAATGCGCCTATAAACATTTCGTAGGTACGGAGAGTATCTGCGCCGAACTCCCTTATAATGTCGTCGGGGTTTACAACGTTTCCTCTTGACTTAGACATCTTTTCGCCGTTTTCGCCCAAAATCATGCCGTGAGATGTTCTCTTCTGATAAGGCTCCTTTGTGGGAACAACCCCTATATCATAGAGGAATTTATGCCAAAAACGTGAGTAAAGAAGGTGGAGTGTGGTGTGCTCCATACCGCCGTTATACCAGTCGATAGGTGTCCAGTATTCAAGGGCTTCCTTGCTTGCCAAAGCATTTTTGTTGTGAGGGTCGGTATAGCGGAGGAAATACCATGATGAGCCTGCCCACTGGGGCATTGTGTCCGTTTCTCTCTTTGCAGGGCCTCCGCAGCAGGGACAGGTTGTGTTTACCCAGTCGGTCATAGCCGCAAGAGGAGACTCACCTGTGTCAGTAGGCATATAGCTTTCAACCTCGGGAAGCATAAGGGGCAGCTCTTCCTCAGAAATGGGAACATATCCGCACTTGTCACAGTGAACAATAGGTATAGGCTCGCCCCAGTAACGCTGACGGGAGAATACCCAGTCACGAAGCTTAAAGTTAACCTTTTTGTGACCGATACCTTTTTCTTCGAGGTATTCTATCATTTTCGCCTTGGCTGCCTTAACCTCCAAGCCGTTCAAAAATTCCGAGTTTACCAAAATTCCGCTGTTTACGTCTGTGTAAACCTCTTCAAGAACATTTCCTCCGGCAACAACCTCGATTATAGGCAGACCGAACTTCTTTGCAAAATCCCAGTCACGTTCATCATGGGCGGGAACTGCCATAATAGCGCCTGTTCCGTAGCTCATAAGAACATAGTCGGAGATCCATACGGGGATTTCCTTTCCGTTTACTGGATTGATTGCTCTGATTCCCTTAATTTCAACGCCTGTCTTTTCCTTAACAAGCTCTGTTCTTTCGAAGTCCGATTTCTTAGCGGCTTCTTCTCTGTAGGCTACGGCTTCATCATAATTCTCTATAATGCCCTTATATTTTTCGATTAAGGGGTGTTCGGGAGAAATTACCATATATGTTGCGCCGAAAAGCGTGTCGGGTCTTGTGGTGTAAACAGTCAGGGTTTCGTCAAGGTCTTTAAGCTTAAAGTCAACCTCTGCTCCCTCTGAGCGGCCGATCCAGTTCTTTTGGCTTATTTTGATTTTTTCCACATAGTCAAGATCGTCAAGGTCTTTAATAAGTCTGTCGGCATAGGCTGTTATTTTAAGCATCCACTGGCTTTTAACCTTTCTTACTACGGGAGAACCGCAGCGTTCGCAGACGCCGTTTACAACCTCTTCGTTTGCAAGACCTACCTTGCAGCCTGTACACCAGTTTATGGGCATTTCGCTTTTATAGGCAAGCCCTTTTTTGAAAAGCTGTAAGAATATCCACTGTGTCCACTTATAATATTCCGGGTCGGTGGTGTTTATTTCTCTTGACCAGTCAAAGCTGTAGCCTATGCTCTTAAGCTGCTCCTTAAAGCGGTGAACATTGTTTTCCGTTACAATACGGGGGTGAATTTTATTCTTGATTGCATAGTTTTCCGTGGGCAGACCGAAAGCGTCCCAGCCCATAGGGAAAAGCACGTTATATCCCTGCATTCTTCTCTTTCTTGAAATAATGTCAAGAGCGGTGTAGGGTCTGGGGTGACCTACGTGAAGTCCCTGACCGGAGGGGTAGGGGAACTCAACAAGGGCATAATATTTGGGCTTTGAAAAATCGTCTGAGGTCTTAAAGGCTTCGTTCTTTTCCCAAATATCCTGCCATTTTTTTTCAATATCCTTAGGTGAATATTCTTTCATAGCGATATTACTCCTTTTATTTTAAACATTTTCCTTGACTTTTTAATGGAAATCATTATATCATAACCTATGTTTTTTGTCAATTAATAAGTAAATCCACAACCTGTTTGGGGTTATAGGGTTCGGGTGACGCTCCGTAAATAGCGATATAGCTGTTTTCAAGGTCGAAGCCGGGCAGATCCTTAAGCATAGTTGAGTTTTTAAGGCTTATGGCATAATAATGCTTAATGGGGTCAAGCTCGCTTGATGTGCTTAAAACAAGCCCTTCCTCCTCCATTTTTTCAAGGTCGTCAAGAGAATAAACAAGAGCCAGGTTTAAAAGATAGTCCTCATAGGCATATTCCTCCATACTGTCCTTATCCATAATCATAATGTTTACGTCTCCGGCTAAAAGCATAGCTGCGAATTTTTCAAGCATTGTTGAAAGCATATCCGGCTCATTGGGGTCGTCATAAAAATATTCAACCTTAACCTCATAGTTTGTGTCAGTAAGCCCTAACTCACTGTTTATAGCGTCGTAAAGAGGGTCTGTATATCCTTTTTCCTCCGGCAGCTTATAATTAAGCATAGCAACTCCGGAAAAAAGCTCCTTGTGGGGCTTGAATTTTGCATTGTATATCCACGAGCCCAATATGAATATTACCAAAATGGTTCCTAAAATGGGAACCTTATAATATTCCCAAATGTGTTCTATTTTTTTCTTAAATGTTAAATCCTGAAATGTCATTAATCGTTCCTTCTTTTAAAAATTATTCGGTTTCTAAGCCAGACAAGGTTTTCACTGCACGTTCAACGGCGTCTCTGGCAGTTCCCCAGGGGTCGTCCTTGTGTTGATAGTCATTTTTGTCTATAAACCAGGCTACGTCCTTTTCCAAAGCCTCAAGCATATCAGCCTCTTTCGGCAGAATTAAGTCCACAAGGTCATTATAGGCTTCGGCGGAAAGGTTTTCTCTGCCCTTGTCAAGAAGCAGTGCAAAGTGTTCAAAACAGAAGCCTTTGCTTTTAGCCACAAGGTCACGGAAGGAAGGCTCCTTCTCCCAAAGATAAAAAACAGTGTCTAAATATCTGTCGAAGTTATAATTAATTTTGTTGCAAATATAGCAGTTATCTGATATATTGTTAAGGAAGGCGTTAAGCTTCGGCTTGTCCTTGGGTGCCTTTGAAAAAAGTCCCTTTTTGACCATTTTAAGGCTGTCCCCCTCTGTGCGCAGATGCTTAACAATCTCCTGAATGTGAGTGTCGCACATAAGAGCAAGCCCCAGACGGTTTTTCATTTTATACATTTTTTCGTAGTGCTCACGGCAGAAGCCCACCTTGTTGGTTTCCATACGAATGTCCCCCTCCATATAAGAGGGACCCATCATATAGTCGGTGGCGTCCTTGTCCAGCTTCTTTCTTATTTCGCACAATGGACAGGAGCAGTCCGCCTGAAACGCCTCGTTTACGGGTATGGTATAAAGCTTTTCCTTCATAAATATGTACCTCCCAAAATTTGATAATCGGTTCAAAGTTTAATTGTAATTATTATAACACAATTATTTAAGGTTTTACAACAAAGAAAGGTGAGTTTTTATGAATTATTTTGAAAAAAATTCAGCGGTTGTTCTTAAGGAACAGGACAGCTTTGATATAGAGATGATTTTGGAGTGCGGTCAGTGCTTTCGTTTCAAAAAGACAGGGGAAAGGGAATACAGAATTGTTGCCGAAGGGAAAATACTTAACATAAAGCAGAACGAGGACGCAATAATATTTTACCCCTGTACTCTTAAGGAATTTGAAACCGTATGGATAAATTATTTTGACCTTTCCACAGACTATTCCGCAGTAAAAAAAGCCCTAAGCACAGACCCGGTTATGAAAGAAGCCTGTAAATTCGGTTCAGGGATCAGAATTTTAAGGCAGGAGCCCACGGAGTGCCTTATTTCCTTCATAATTTCACAAAACAACAGAATACCTATGATAAAAAAGGTTATAGAAAACATTTGTGAAAAATGGGGAGAGGATTTAGGCGGTGAATATGCCTTTCCCGATGTTTCGGCTATGAAGGACGCAGACCAAGAGGACCTTATGGCTTGCAAAACGGGTTTTCGTCATAAATACATAAGAGACTGCCTTGACAGACTTCTGAATGGCAGCTTAGACCTTGAAGGGCTTAAAGAAGCGGACACAAAGACAATTAAGACGGAGCTTATGAAGGTTAAAGGGGTAGGGGAGAAGGTTGCAGACTGCGTTTTGTTTTTCGCTTTTTCGAGGTGCGAGGTTTTTCCTACGGACGTATGGATAAAAAGAGTAATGGAGCATTTTTATTTTCAGGGAAAGGAAACGCCCATAAAGGAAATTCACGCCTTTGCCGAAAATAAGTGGGGTTTTCTTGCCGGTTATGCACAGCAGTATCTCTTTTATTACGCAAGAACACAGAAAATAGGAACATAATTCGCCGAAATGCTTATTCTTTTAAAAGGATTAAAAGAAAAATGAAAATTTTACCTTGACAACGGTCAAGGTTAGGTATATAATAAACCCATTGAAATGATAGGTTAATAATCAACAAGGAGGAAATTAAAATGAGCAAAATTTTGGAAAGCGCAGTTGAACTTATAGGAAACACCCCTATTCTTAAAATCAGCCGTTATGCCAAAGCGGCTGATGTTGAGGGGGCTGAAATTTTGGCAAAGCTTGAATATCTGAATCCTGCCGGATCGGTTAAGGACAGAATTGCCCTTGCTATGGTTGAGGACGCAGAGAAGAAGGGCTTGCTTAAAAAAGGTTCAGTCATTATTGAGCCTACTTCGGGAAACACAGGCATAGGGCTTGCGGCAGTTTCGGCAATAAAGGGCTACCGCACAATAATCACACTGCCGGACACAATGAGCGTTGAACGCCGAAATCTTCTTGCGGCATACGGTGCTGAGCTTGTTTTGACGGAGGGCTCAAAGGGTATGAAGGGGGCAATCGAAAAGGCTGAGGAGCTTAAGGAGGAAATTCCCGGGGCAATTATAGCCGGTCAGTTTGTAAACCCCGCAAACCCCGCTATTCACAAGGCGACCACAGGCCCCGAAATTTGGGAGCAGACCGACGGAAGGGTTGACATTTTCGTTGCCGGTGTAGGAACGGGGGGAACAGTCACAGGAGTAGGGGAGTACCTTAAGTCGCAAAACCCTGATGTTAAAATCGTGGCAGTTGAGCCTGCTTCAAGCCCCGTTCTTTCAAAGGGAACAGCCGGAGCACACAAAATTCAGGGCATAGGCGCAGGCTTTGTTCCCGAGGTTTTAAACACAAAGATTTATGACGAGGTTATTGCCATAGAAAATGACGATGCCTTTGAAGAGGGCAGAGTTTTCGCAAAAACAGAGGGCATTCTTGTGGGAATTTCCTCCGGCGCAGCCCTTAAGGCAGCCGCAATTTTGGCTAAACGCCCCGAAAACAAGGGAAAGACAATAGTTGTGCTTCTTCCCGATTCGGGCGACCGCTATCTTTCAACACCTTTATTCAAAAAATATTAATACAAAAAAAGCCGAAAAGGGGCTGAATGCTCTTTTTCGGCTTAATATTTATATTTGCTTATCTTGCTCCCCGACTGTCTTTAAGCTCAAAAAGAAGCTTTATAAGACTTTCTTTGTAAGGAACAAAAACGCCTTTTTTTATTTTATCGATAATTTCTTCAAGGTCTGCCCATTTAACCTCGGAAACCTCGCTTTCCTGAAGTGTAAGCTCGTCAAGGTCAATGTCTTTGCTGATTATATAATAATCGTCAAAAATATTTTCGCAGAAGAATGTTAAACGAGGCATTTTTTTGCTTAAGTCCGTTTTAAGACCCAACTCCTCAAGGGTTTCTCTTTCAGCCCCTTCGCTGCTTGTTTCCCCTGAAATAACCGACCCTCCGGCGCTTAAATCCCACATATCGGGGAAGGCGTGTTTAACAAGCTGTCTTTTTTGAATGAGCATTTCGCCTTTGCTGTTGAATATGCAGATGTGAACCACAAGGCGGTAACCGTTCGGGGGCAGTTCTCCGCCCCTTTCGCATTTTAAGCCTGTTTTGGTTCTGTCGGGGTTATAAACATCAAAAAATTCCATGGGTTTACTGCTCCATAGTGTAGGAAGCGGTTTTTGTCTCAGCGTCCCAGCTTACCTCAGCGCCTAAGGCATTTCCCAAAGCTCTGAAGGGCACATACATTCTGTAGTCGGTAATTTCAGCCCTAACGCCGTTTTCAAGCTCATAGCTTACGCCGTCTATTACATAAGTATCGCTGCCTGCCGTAAATTCTACAACGCTGCTGCCTGTGGCTATAATTGCGGTTTTTGTTTCGGCATTCCATGTAATGGCATTGCTTTCGTCGGCGTCCTCAACGTCTCCTGCGCAAAGAGCCAAAGCCACAAATCTCAGAGGAACAAGGGTTGAGCTGCTGTCTGCCTGAATATAGGGAGCGGCTTCAACAGAGTATTCTGCATCGTTTATGGTGATTGAGCTGCTGCCGATTTGTACGCTTACGTTAAGGCTTTCCTTTTCCTCAACAGCGGCTTCCGTAGTTGTTTCAGTTTCTTCGTCCGTTACTGTGGCGGTTTCCGCTGAAGAGCTGTCTGTGCCGTCAACGGTTACGGTTGTACCCTCTAAGGGCATATAGCCGAAAATATATGTTCCGCTTGTAACAGAGGTTTCGTTTGAATCTACGGTTACAGTAATGTTCTTGGTTCCGTCCTTGCTTTTGGCGGTTACATTAAGGGGAATATAGTAGTAGGGGGTTGAGCCGTTAATTCTTTCTCCGCAGTACGCACTGGGAATGGGGAAAAGCTCAACTTCAACCATAGTGTTTCCCGATTTAGTCATTTCCCAGGGGATATAATTGTCGCCGATTTTGCCCCACAGCTCGTCAAGGGTTGCTTTTGCTCCTTGATTATAGAGCTTGTTTTTAAGGGAAGTGAAAGAGTTGCCGTTGCCCTGAAGAGATGAAAATGAGGGGGTGTATAAAACCTCGGCGTTTGAAAAGCTTAAAACAATTGTGTCGCCTGTTTCCACTTCACTGGTAGGTACGATTTTAAGATATACGTCTGTTATTGTTGTTTCGTCTCTTACAGTTCTTGTTTTGTTAAGTGAGTTTGATGAGGCTGCCAAAGTTCCGTTTGCGGAAGCTATGGTTAAAACAGCCGCTAAAATAAGTGCGATTTTTTTCTTCATAATAACCTCTCCTTTCGTCGTCGCAGCAAACACCTCTCAGCTTCACTGCGTTCAGCAGCTCCCCTCAAGGGGAGCCTATTAACGCCTGTCCTGAAATTTAAGTCCGTAAAAGCTGCTTTCTATATAGCCGTATTTACCCTCAAAAAGGGTTCCGTCCTCTTCATAAACCTTTACGGGTATAATTACAACCCCGTCTCCAAGCTCAGGTTCAAGCTCTTCAAACATTGAGGGATCGCAGTTTTCGATAATCTCCGTTGAAACAACCTCGGCTTCATCGGGCTTTGAAATATCATACATAGTCATTTTTACGGAAGGATAAATAACTTCCTCAATTTCGTCATCTTCAGCCGCTTCTTCGCTTTGGGCACTTTCCTCTTCCTCAGGGGCTTCTTCCGCTTCGGGCATAAACTCTGAAAAGCCTATAACTCTTTCATCGTTATAAAGGTAAAGCTTTTCATCTTCCGTCTTGAAGCTTCCCAAATATTCGCCGTCGGCAGATGAAAAGACAGCAATGTCCTCGCCCTGTTCACCTGTTAAGAAAATTCTTTCGTCCCCTTCGCTTAAAGCACGGCAGGGAGCTTCAACATCTAAGCTTGACGCCGAAATATTAAGGAGACTGTCCAAAACATAAATATTGACCGATTCCTTATCATTTTCGGCTGTGAAAAGGGGCTGCTTTTGAGAAACAAGCTTAAAATCGCCTTCAAGTCTTACAATATTTTCAAAGCTGACAGTGCCTTCCTCATAGGCAAGCTTATAATAGTTTGAATAGCTGCCCTCGTCATCGCCGTAAACGTTGTTTTTGTCCTCCTGACCAACGTAAACACCGCTTCCGCAGAAGCAAATTTGACTGTCTACGCCGAAAAAGCCGGAATAAACGCCTTCCTCGCTTAAATTTTCAAGGTCAAAGCCCATAACGGAAAGAAGCTTATCTCCGTTATGCTCGCTGAAGTATCTTACATTGTCATAGGAAATAGGTACATAGCCGTTTACGCCTTCAAAGCTTTGTTCGTTTGCGGCAACAGGGTCGCAGAGAGACGCAAAGTAAACATATCCGTCTGAAATGACCGCTCCGCCGCACTCTCCGTCCATACAGACGTATTTTCTCATAATGCCGTAGTCTCCGGTCATATCCAAAAGGCAGAAAGCCGCCAAACCGTTTTTGCTTCCTTCGGCGCAGACATAATCCCCTAAAACAGAGAGTCTTTCAAGGTCAAAGCCGGTGGGCAGAATAATATAACAAAGCTTGTCATAGCTTCCGTAGGGCATATCGGTTGCTTTAACAACTCTTTCGCCGTCATAAAAATAAACATAATCATCACGGCAGAAAATATAAAGCTCTGAGTCGTCCTCGGTTTTAAGAAGCTTCTCCGCTTCTTCCTCTTCATCTTCGGGGCTGTAAAGCTCTTTAACGATTTCATAGGAAGCAAGAGGCAGATTATAGACTAAATCCTTTATGTTTTCAATAAGCTCGCCCTCGGTTTCCTTATCGAAAATGTCCTTCATACTGCTTAAAATAATAAGACCGTCGTCATAAAAAAGCTCAAGACCGAAAACATCGGCAAAATCTCTTACTGCCAAAAGGCACTCGCCGTTTATAACAACAGGGGCATATGAAAGCTGTGTTTTTTT
Source organism: Eubacterium sp. (assembly GCA_020859645.1). Taxonomy (GTDB): domain Bacteria; phylum Bacillota; class Clostridia; order Lachnospirales; family CAG-274; genus JAJQCI01. The sequence continues at coordinate 31,707 of JAJBVU010000040.1, forward strand.
GTCTCTTTCCGCTGTTGAAAGTTTGGCTTCTGTGGAATTTGTTTCAGCCACAAGGGCTTTATTATCATATTTTATTGTAAGCTGACCCTTGTCCTGATTATAGGAGACAACAGCGTCAAAGCCGTTTTTATAAAAGCAAAGGGGAAGATAGTTTACACCCTCAATCATTATAGGTGTTTGGCTTGTGTTATCTTCGTTAATAAAGGTCTGTTTTTGCTTTTTAAGCATAATGGGGCTTTTTTCATAAACCACAACGGCACTGTCGAGTCTGTCATTAAAGCCTACGGCAACATAGCCGCTTTTTTCACGTCCTGCAAGCTGCAAAACGAGAATAACCATTACAAATATAAAATATATTATAAGAATATATATAGGCAGCTTTTTATTCATAAAACTACATCCTTCTCAAAATATACCGATAGGCGGTATAAAAATACCGCCTGATTAGCTTTATAAGTAGGGATTCGGGTCAACATACTGCCCGTTTATTCTTACTTCAAAATGGAGGTGGGCGCCTGTGGAATAGCCCGTTGAGCCTGCTTTGGCAATAACCTGACCTCTGACAACGCTTTGACCCACTGTTACGCACAGTGAGGAATTATGACCGTAAAGGGTTGAGAAGCCGTCGCCGTGGTCTATAATAACACAGTTTCCGTAGCCGTTTCGAACTCCGGAATAAATAACCGTTCCGTCATCAGCCGCCACAATGTCCGTTCCGTAGGGCGCTCTCATATCCAACCCTGAGTGGAACTCGCCGCTGCCGGAAATGGGGCTTGACCTGTAGCCGTAAACATCGTTTATAATTCCCACATATGCGGGAACGGGCCACAAAAACTTGCCTCCGCCGTAGCTGTAAATCTTGTTTGAGCTTGAATATGAGGCTGCGTTGCTTGCCGCCGCTTTGGCTGCCGCCGCTGCAGCTGCCGCTTCCTTCTCAGCTTTTTGAATAAGGGACTTTATGTATTCGTTGTCCTCTTCAAGGTCTGCAAGCTGCTGGTTATATGTGGCTTCGTCAGAGCTGAGCTTTGAAATAAGCTCTAATTTTTCCTGAACCTTGTTGTCAAGCTCTGCTTTTTTGGTGGCTTTTTCAGCTGTTAAAACCTCAAGCTCCTGCTTGCACTCTTCGATTTCTTCAACCTTGTCATTAATCAGAGTTTCCAAAGCCTGAAAATCCGCAAGAAGGTTGTTGTCATAATCCATAATTCTGTTTATGTATTCCATTCTGTTCAGGTAATCGCTGAAGCTGTTGGCGTTCAACAGAATTTCCATATAGCCTATGTCGCCTTCTTCATACATAACCCTAATTCTGCTTTTAAGGGTGTCATACTGTGTTTCTCTCTTAGCTGTTGCCGCTGCAAGATCCTCCTGAGCCTGTGAAAGCTGTTTGTTTGTGTCGTCAAGCTCCTGAACGAGACTTTCATATTCGCTGTTTACCTGATTAAGCTCATTGTCAAGCTTTTCAACCTCGTCCTTAGCTGTTGACTTTTCGGAAGAGGTTTGGTCAAGCTGGCTTTGAACCTGATCCATTTTATCCTCGTTTTGCTGAAGCTCTTCCTTATATTCGGAGATACTGTCCGCAAAGCTTGAGGTTACACTGGCAGCGGTTATAGCAGCCGCCATAGACATAATTATTATCTTTCTTTTCATAGTTTAACACTTCCTATAAAACTTTATACTCTTAAGTACTTTCTCATAGAGCTTACGGAACCTATTATACCCAAAAGAACACCGAAAGCGATTGTTATAGGAGCAACAATGACAAATACGTCAAGAACTCCGGCAAACTCGGCAATATTGTTAATAACGGGTATTTTTTCGGCTACAAGTCTGAGACACTCCGTATAGCCCAAGAAGCAAAGAACAGTAGGTATAACGGAGCCTATTAAGCCTATAAGCATACCCTCTATGATAAAGGGCCATCTTATAAACCAGTCTGTAGCTCCGACATATTTCATAATGTTGATTTCGTTCTTCCTGATTACAACGGTGAGTCTGATTGTATTCATAATAATGGAAACGGAAATAACACAGAGAATAACAATAACTATCACACTGAAAATTCTCACAGCCGTATTAATTCTGACAAGAATATTGGCTTCTTCGGTTGCGTGTCTGATTTTTTCAATTCCCTTATATTCATATTCAATTCCGCCGTATTCGGAAGCATCGTAAAGCTCAACTCCGGCAACGCCGTAATCTTCAGTGGTTCCGCCGCTGTAATAATAAGAGCCTTCAAGCTGAGCATTTCCTCCGGCAGTAGCCGCAACGGCACTGTTAAGAGTGTCTAAAAGAGCCTGAGAGGGATCTGAAGAGTATGTAACTGTTTCCGTTTCTTCTTCAGCCTCAGCTGCTGTGGCTTCCGTTGTGGCTTCTGTTGCCGCCTGAGTAGTGGCTTGAGTAGTTGCCTGAGTAGCGGCGGCTGCCTGAGTTGTAGCTTCCGCCGCTGCTTCTGCAGTTTCCTGCTGAGGAACTGCTTCTGCGTCGGACTGAGCGCCGCTTGTTACAACTTCTGTGGCAGGCTGGGCTGCTGTTGCTGCCTGTGTGGTCGCCTGTGCTGCGGCTTGAGTAGTTGCTTGTGTGGCAGCCTGGGTAGTGGCTTGGGTTTCGCCTTCAACAGTTTCGCCTTCTTCAGGTTCAACAATACCCAGCTCCTCTGCTTGTTTTCTTGTTATTTGGTTGCCGTTTTCGTCAAGATAAATTCTTTCAACATAGTCCTCGGCATTAAGACTGCCGTTAAGCTCGGCTTCCACTGAAACCTGAAGTGTTTCAAGCTGCTTAACAACCTCCTCCTGATATGCTGCCCCGTCAAGGCTTATTTCAAAGGATGCAGGCAGGGGGTTGTCGTCTCTGAGACCCTCCAAAATAGAAGAGTTTTCCCATGTTGAAAGGGCATCGTCCAAATTTTCCTCGGCTGTTTTATAAACCACCTCGCTGACATGGTCAATGGCAATAATTCTGTCCTGAATATCCATAGCCATTTCTTCGGTGACATCGGGCCCCAAAAATACGGTTATGCCGATTGTTTCTTCAAACTGCTGCAAAATGTAGTTAATGTTCATTCCTATACACAAAGAAAGAATGAGGATAAATGAACAGGCAGCCACAGTGGCAATTGCCGCAAGGCTCATAAAGCCGTTTTTAACCATTCCCCTGAGACCCTGACCCAAATGATATTTAAAGGTACTAAGCTTCATCGTCATAACCGCCTTCCGCAATATCGCTTATAAGAACACCGCTGTCAAGGTGAATAACACGCCTTCTCATTTGGTTTACAATATCCTTTGCGTGTGTCGCCATAACAACAGTTGTTCCTCTTGAATTTATTTCTTTCAAAAGCTCCATAATCTCCCAGGCTGTGTCCGGGTCGAGATTGCCCGTAGGCTCGTCGGCTATGAGAATAGGGGGCTTGTTGATAACAGCTCTGGCAATGGCTACTCTCTGCTTTTCACCGCCTGAAAGCTGGTCGGGGTAGGCGTTGGCTTTTTTATGTAAGCCCACAAGCGACAGTGTTTGAGGAACAGACCTTCTTATATTTCTGTTTGAAGCCTCAATAACCTGCATTGCAAAGGCTACATTTTCATAAACCGTTTTTGACGGCAGAAGCCTGAAGTCCTGAAAAACGCAGCCTATTTTTCTTCTTAAATAGGGGACCTTTTTTCTCTTGAGACTTCCCAAAGCCGTATTATCCACATAAACCTCGCCTGTGGACGGCTCAATCTCCTTAAGGAGAGTTCTTATAAAGGTAGACTTTCCCGAGCCGGAGGAGCCGACTATAAAGACAAACTCGCCCTTTTCAATATCAACGGAAAAATCCTTAAGCCCCAAGGCTCCGTTTTCATAAATTTTTGTTACATTCTGCATTGAAATCATACTGCTCAATTTTAGTTCATTCCTTTTTTCTTTGTTTACGGCAATTATTATAATTCATATGAGTTAAAAAAGCCTTATTAAATTATTAAGCTTTTATTAAGGAAAATCTAACTCTTTAAAGT
>JAJBVU010000275.1 GCA_020859645.1 Eubacterium sp.
GCAGAAATGACAGTGAACATTGGCTTTTTTATCCTCATTGAGCATAGCTTCAAGCTCTTTTTTGCCCACGCTTACCAAAGCCTTTACAACCTTGTCTCTTGAACAGTCACATCTGAACTCCGTTTCGGTTCTGTCCATAATTACCGGGTCAAAATCCTTCAAAACTCTGTTTACAATTCCCTCAATGTCAAGACCGCTTTCAAACATAGACGTTACGGAAGGAATTGCCCCGAGACGGCGCTCAAGGCGAGTTATAATATCATCGTCGGCATCGGGCAAAAGCTGTAAAATAAACCCTCCCGACTGCTTAATTGAAAGGTCGGTGTCAACCAAAACCCCCAAGGCACAGGCTGAACGGGTCTGCTCGCTTAAAGCGAAATAATAGGTTATGTCCTCGGCGATTTCTCCTGAAATTATGGGAACCTGACCTACATAAGGCTCTTTAAGTCCCAAATCTTTGATTACTGTCAGACTGCCGTTGCCAACAGCTCCGCTTACGTCAAGCTTTCCGAATTTGTTTAGGGGCAGGCTGGCAGAGGGGTTGTTTACATAGCCCTTGACTGTTCCGTCGGCGGCTGCGGTTACGGTAATTCCCCCGATAGGTCCGTCGCCCTTAATTGTTATGGTTAAAATGTTGGTGGGGTCTTTCAGCATAAGCCCCATCATTGTTCCGGCGGTTAGGGTTCTGCCCAAAGCTGCGGAAGCAGTTGGGGTGGTGTTGTGGGCTTGTCTTGCCCTTTCCGCAATGTCCTTAGTGTCTGCAAAGAAGAAGCGGATTGCTCCCTCTGCGGCGGTGCCTCTTAAAACACAGCTCATATTTCATTATCCTTTCTTACAATAAAATAAATTCTTTCGGTGGTTTCAGTCGGTGCTTCTAAATTTTCTGCGTCGGCAGTTTCCGAAAGCTTAAAGCCCGTCTCTTTCAGAAGTCCTTCAATTTCTTCAACGGAATAGGCTCTTTCATAGTGGCATTCCTCAGCCCTTTCATAGGAGCCGTCGGGATTTTCCGAAAAAATGTTTACATAATATTCGCAAATATTTTTATCCTCGTCAAAACAGTTTTCACAGGTAAAGGCGTAGCTGTCTGTTGTCTGACAGAAGCTGCCGTCTCCCAAAACTTCCTTAAGCTTGTAGGGGGTGTTAAGGTCGAAAATAAAAAGTCCCTTGTCATTAAGAGTGTTTTTACAGTTTTCGAATACCTTTTTAAGGTCACCCTTATCCGTAATATAATTCAGACTGTCGCAAAGAGAAATAATCAGGTCATAGCCTTCGGGGGAAGAAAAATCCCTCATATCCTGCTGCACAAAAAGGGGATTTACACCGGCTTTAACGGCGTTGTTATATGCTTCCGTCAGCATTTCCTCCGAAATGTCAGCCCCTGTTACCTCGCAGCCCTTTTTCGCAAAGAGGATCGACATTTGCCCTGTTCCGCAGCCCAAATCCAAAACAGTCTCCGGCTTTATATTATATTTTTCCAAATAATGCTCAATGTTTTTAAGCCAGTCTCCGTAAGGCACATCCTCCATAAAGACATCATAAAGATGAGCCAGGCTTTTATATATCATATTTTCACGTCCTTTTCTTTTTCTCGTATTATATCATAAATTTATTTTAAAGTAAACATCGCCTTTGAGATGAAAATAAGAAAATACTTGCTTATTTACAGTGTCAATGCTAAAATTAAATATAGATAATTCAAACAATGGGAGAAATAAAGATGAAATACGAAAGCATAAAAAAAGCTGTGTTTTTGAAGAGACCCAACAGATTTTGCGCTGAGGTTTTGATTGACGGAGAAGTCGAGACGGTTCATGTTAAAAACACAGGGCGGTGCAGAGAAATTTTAGTTGAAGGTGCAGATGTCATTCTTGCAGAAGGAAAGGGCGAAAAGCGGAAAACAAAATATGACCTTGTCTCGGTTTATAAGGGAGACAGGCTTATTAACATAGATTCACAAGCACCCAATAAGGCGGCGGGTGAGTGGTTTTTATCGGGAAAAAGCCCTTTCGGAAGGGTTGAGGTTAAGGCTGAAAGAACCTTCGGAGCGTCAAGAATCGATTTTCTTTTGGAAAAGGATGGACGGAAAATTTTTGTAGAAGTTAAGGGAGTAACCCTTGAAAATGACGGGGTTGTGTCATTTCCCGATGCGCCTACGGAAAGAGGAACAAAGCACTTAAGAGAGCTGACATCTGCTTTGGCTCAGGGCTATGAAGCCTATGTTTTGTTTGTTGTACAGATGAAGAATGTGAAATATTTTACGCCCAACAGCGAACACGATCCTGTTTTTTCAGCGGAGCTTTTGAAAGCAAAAAACAGCGGAGTAAATATTTTGGCGTATGACTGTTTTGTAAGTGAAAACGAAATGAGAATAGAAGAGGTTGTTGAAATAAGGATTTGAAAGGAAGAATTTTATGGATTTATTTGAATATCAGGCTCAAAAAAGCAGAGAAAACGAAGCCCCTTTGGCGGCAAGACTTCGCCCCTCCACCCTTGAGGAATTTGTAGGTCAGGAGGAAATCGTCGGCGAGGGAAAGCTGCTCTACAGAGCCATAAAGGCGGATAAGCTGACATCGGTTATATTTTACGGCCCTCCGGGAACAGGCAAAACAACCCTTGCCAAAATTATTGCCGGCACAACCCAAAGCCGTTTTGAACAGCTTAACGCCACAACCTCGGGCATTAAGGACATTAAAGACGTGGTCGAAAGGGCTAAGAGAGAACTGGGCTTTGACGGACGGAAAACGATTTTGTTTATAGACGAAATCCACAGGTTTAACAAAACCCAACAGGATACCCTTTTGCCTTATGTGGAGGACGGCGTCGTTATTCTGATCGGAGCAACAACGGAAAACCCCTTTTTCGAGGTAAACAGGGCTTTGCTTTCCAGAAGCATTGTTTTTGAGCTTAAAAAGCTCAGCAAGGAGAATATTAAGACAATCCTCAAAAGAGCGGTTTATGACAAGGAAAAGGGAATGGGAAGCTACAAGGCGGAAATCACCGAGGAAGCCCTTGATTTTTTGGCAGATACTGCCGACGGAGACGCAAGAGTAGCCTTAAACGCCGTTGAACTGGGGGTTTTGACAACAGAAAGAAACAAGGACGGAGTTATTTTAATTGACCTTGAAACTGCCGGAGAATGTATTCAGCGAAGGGTTTTAAGTTACGACAAAAAAGGAAATAATCACTACGATACAGCCTCTGCCTTTATAAAAAGTATGAGAGGTTCAGACCCGGACGCAGCGGTTTATTATTTGGCGAGAATGTTAGCAAGCGGAGAGGACATTAAGTTTATAGCAAGGCGGATTGTTATCTGCGCCGCTGAGGACGTGGGAATGGCTGACCCCAACGCACTGAGGGTGGCTGTTTCCGCCGCATGGGCAGCTGATTTTGTGGGTATGCCCGAAGCAAGAATTATTTTAAGCGAGGCTGTCTGCTACGTTGCGTCAGCCCCTAAGTCAAACGCTTCTTATCTTGCCGTAAACAAGGCTTTGCAGGACGTTGAAAAGGTTAGGGTTGAAACAATTCCCATTTATCTTAAGGATATTCACTATGAGGGTCACGAGGTTTTCGGCAACGGAAACGGCTATAAATATGCCCATGACTATGAAAACCACTATGTTGATCAGCAGTATCTGCCCGATGAGGTTAAAGACAGGGTTTATTATGAGCCTACGGGCATAGGCTATGAACAGGAGGTTTTAGAATATTTCCGCAAAATCAAAGGAGACAAAAAATGAGAAGAAAAGACAGAGAGGTTACGGACTTTAGCGAAATTATTAAAATAATAGATGAATGCGAGGTTTTAAGGCTGGGGCTTGCAGACGGAGACTACCCCTATATTGTGCCTGTGAATTTTTCCTACAGAGTTTTGGGAAAAGAAATCGAGTTTTACATTCACGGGGCACTGGCAGGCAGAAAGTATGAGCTTCTTCAAAAAAATCCCTTATGCTCATTCGAAATGGATATACCCATGGGAATGGACTTTCTTTATGAAAAAAAGGACGTTACAATGCGTTATAAGTGTGTTATGGGGAAAGCCGAAGCGGAGTTTTTGGAAGGGGAGGAAAAGCAAAAGGCTCTTGACGAAATTATTATGGCAAGATATGAGGAAACAAAGAATTTTGACTATAATAAAACAGCGGTCAAAAGAACCGCTGTTATAAGGCTTAAAGTAACCGAAGTCACCGCAAAGGCAAACCTCAGAAAGAATTGAGGGCTGCCGGAGAGGGGAATATTTGTAATATATTTGCATTATATTAGAGAGGTATATCACCTCTCAGCTTCACTGCGTTCAGCAGCTCCCCTCAAGGGGAGCCTTAGTTAGCTTTTACTGTGACATTAAAATTCTGTCATTGTCGAGCCTTTTTCCTGCGTTTATGCGGAACTGCTCTACAAGGTCATCGATTGTCATATTGTCTCTTTCCCTGCCCTTAATATCCAAAATGATTTTGCCGTCGTCCATCATAATGGTGCGGTTGCCTAAATCGAGAGCCTGGTGCATATTGTGGGTTACCATAAGGCAGGTTATTTTTCTTTCATCAATTATATTTCTCGTAAGCTCCAAAACCTTTTCCGCCGTAGCCGGGTCAAGAGCGGCTGTGTGCTCGTCCAAAAGAAGAAGCTTGGGAGTTACCATAGTCGCCATAAGCAGTGTCAAAGCCTGTCTCTGACCGCCTGAAAGAAGCCCTACGGGTTGCTTCATTCTGTCCTCAAGACCCATATTAAGAAGTGAAAGCTGCTCACGAAAACGCTTTTTGTCGGCATTGCTTATACGGCTGAAAAACTTTATGGGAGAGGTTGAAGCACGAAGATAAGCCAGAGCCATATTTTCCTCAATTGTCATATGGGGAGCGGTTCCCTTTAAGGGATCCTGAAAGAGATGACCTATCTGTTTCGAACGGAGATGACGCTTCTTGTAGGTTATATCCTCACCGCCTAAAATGATCTTGCCCTCGTCAACATAAAACTGACCTGTTATAGCGTTGAAAAGTGTGGATTTGCCTGCGCCGTTGCTGCCTACGATTGTGACAAAGTCTCCTGCGTCCAAATGAAGAGAAAGGTCTGAAACGGCTGTTTTTTCGTTTACCGTACCGGGGTTAAATGTTTTCTTAATTTTGATTACGTCAAGCATTCTTTCCCCCTCCTTTCCTCGAAAGGCGAACCTTTGCCATAAACGCCGCTTTTTCCTTTAAATAAGGCGAAGCAATAGCCGCCGCAACAATTACCGCCGAAACAAGCTTAAGACATTCCGCAGGCACGTTAAGTCTCAGAGCTACAGCCACAATGAAGCGGTAAAGACAGCTGCCGAAAATAACGCCTATTACACGTCTTATCATGCCGCCCTTGCCTATAAGGGTTTCACCTATAATAAGGCTTGCAAGGGCTATTGTTACCATACCCGTGCCTATGTTTATGTCGCAGGACTTTTGATACTGGGCAATAAGACAGCCGGAAAGAGCCGTTAAGCTGTTGGCAACACATAAGCCCACTGTAATTGTAAATGCTGAATTTATGCTTGAAGCCTGAACCATATCGGGGTTGTCGCCGGTTGCCCTTATGGACATACCGAGACGGGTGCCTAAAAACAGAGCCAAAAGAATGGCAACTATTATGGTAATACCGGCAGCCACAATCAGCTTATATGTACCCTGACCCAAATAATTTTTGGCGATTGAAAAAACTGTGTCGCAGTTAAACAAATTGGCGACGGAGCTGAAGCCCATAACGGCTATGTTTATGGTGTAAAGCCCTGTGTTTACTATAATTCCGGCAAGAATTGACTCAATGCCCATTCTTGTCTGTAAAAACGCCGTAACAAAGCCGGAGCAGACCCCGGCGGCAATTGCCGCAAAGAGAGCAAGGAAGGGATGACCGGAAAGTGTAACCATTGCCCCCGTGGCACAGCCTAATGTAAAACAGCCGTCTGTTGAAAGGTCGGCAATATTTAAAAGTGAAAATGATATAAAGAGCGCAAGAGCCACAAGGGAGTAAATACAGCCCAGCTCAAGAGCACTCTGTAAAATCGAAATGGTGAAAATTGTTGACATATGTTTTCCTCGTAAAAATATAATATCTGTTTTAAAAAAGAGGACGCTGTGAAAACGTCCTCTATAAATTCTACAAGTTTGACAAAAGCCGATTGTTTGCAATTGCGAAACAATCTAACTGTTGACAAAAAACGATTGCTTCGTGTTTCACACTCCCGCAATCGCCCCGTCGTTCGCATCCGGGTCTATCGACCCTATATGCTCATGTCCGGGAGGTTGTCTGATAAACAGGCAACTATGCAAGCAAGCTTGCAAGTTTTCTGTTTATCGACAACGCTTTTTAGTCAAACTCTTCGGCTGTCTTTGTTTCAACAAGGCTGTCGCACAAATCAGCAAACATTGAATAGTCAAGACCGATTGCTTCGGCTGTTTCGATATTAACTGTTGCAATACCGTTGTCAAGCATCATAACGGGAGTTTCGGCAGGGTCTGCGCCGTTTACCAAAATGTCAACTGCCATATCTGCGGTAGCTGTTCCCAATTCGGCATAGTTTACGCCGTAGCCCAAAAATGCGCCGTTAAGTGCGAAGGAGTCTGCTCCTGTGTAGTGGGGAATGCCTGCTTCAATGAATTTTTCATATATAGCAAGCTCTGCAGTCATAATTGTGTTGTCTGTAGGTGTGAAAACTGCTTCAACCCCTGCTGCTGCAAGAGCGTCTGCTGCCAGCATAACCTCATCGTTTGTTGTGCCTGTTTTTTCAACAACTTCGATTCCGTTCTCCTCGCAGAAAGCCTTTGCTTCTTCAATTGCCTTTTTAGAGCTGTCCTGGCTGTTGTCATAGAGTAAGCCAACCTTTGAAATTTCGGGGTTAGCGGCAACAATAAGGTTAAATACAGCTTCTGTGTCAAGAGCGTCTGAAGTACCTGTTATGTTTGAACCGGGAGCCTCGAGACTTTCAACAAGACCTGCGCTGACAGGGTCTGTAACTGCCGAGAAAACAACGGGGATAGGGTCGTTTTCGGTTGCTGCCTGCATAATCATAGCCGCAGGTGTAGCGATAGGGATAATTACGTCAACCTGTTCTGCAACAAGGTCGGCTGCAATCTGGTTAAGTGTTGTGGAGTCAGCCTGTCCGTTGTAGGTTGTGTCTGCAAAGTCGAAGGTTACGCCTAGCTCTTCGCCCTTTGCGTTAAGCTCCTCTTCAATAGCCTTTTCAATCTGGTTTAATGAAGCATCGTCAACATACTGAACAATACCTACCTTAAATACGGCGCCTTCAGATGTTTCGCTGTCAACATCTTCTTCTGCCGAAGCCTCAGCCTCGGGTTCTTCTGTCTGAGTGCCGCCGCAGGCTGCCATTGAAAGAGCCATTGAAAGTGATAAAATAACGGCAAGTGCTTTTTTCATATAAGATCTCTCCTTTTAAAT
>JAJBVU010000229.1 GCA_020859645.1 Eubacterium sp.
ATTTAAAGTGGAGTGATTTTTTAAATAGGTGTCTAAATCCGCTTCGGTTTCAATTTTAGCTATATCGGCATTTTCGTTTTCAACCTTTGTCAATGCGTTCCTGACGAATGAGGCGGCGTTATTTTTTAGAGAAGTCCATGTATTATCATTAAACGTATTATAAAGCTTTTTTCTTACCTCATACATGAGGTTATCTCTGATTATATCCGATGCCAGCAATGAATAATTCGTTTTGGCGTTATTTTTTAATGTATTCATTGCCTGCTGCTTATCAGACTTTTCATTTTCCGCTTCTTTAAGCCGATCATTTATTAACTGCTCCTGCTCATCTGTAAACTCGGGGAAAGCACTGAACTCACCTCTGGCGGCTTTGTTTTCATAGTCTGCCAGGTTTAAAGCCTCTGCCTTAGCCTTTGTTTCAACATTTTTTTTGTTTTGGTCAATACTGTCTGACAATTTGTTAAAAATATCTTGCAGACTTTTATCCAGTTTATTAAAATGGCTGTCGAATATCTTCTCTCCTTCAGTAAGTGCATTCACATTCACAAATTCCTCGGGCTTCAGCCTGGATATTCTTTCGGATTCATGCTTAGCATCATCTTTAATATTTCCCGCCAGCATACTCAGTCCGTCGCCGATTTTTTTGTTAAATCCTTCCGCCAGATCATCATGAAGCTTCTCAAGGGGCCTTATCTCGGGAATGTGTTTTGCACGATCACCCATTACATTTACCTTTTTCGGGTCTAAAGGCTCAGATGAAAATCCCAAACTAACCCTTTCTTCATTTCCTTCTTTATTAATACTCATATGCACGCTTCTGCCTTCCTTGCCTTCAAGCCATGCAGTTATTTTCGGACTGTAGCTGTCAACCTGACGGGCATTATATTTTAATGCACTGTCATATACCTTTGACGCCTGGTTATCATTTACAAGGGAGTACAGTCTGCCGGAAATCTCTGCATTGCAGCCCTCAAGATAAAGCTTATTCAGCATAGCCTCTTTGTGAGTACTCATTTTAAAGGGTTTATCCAATATATAATCGTCGCTTTTAATATAATTCACAAGCCCCAGCTGAGCCTTTGTAATATTATAAATTCTGTTTACGGTATTGTTATCATCCTCACTTCCCATATTCCTGCCGAGTGCGGGGTTAGATGTAAAAATTCCGGCTGCTCTGTTAAGCCATGTTATTTGCTCCAAATTGCCTATAATGTTATCGCTGTCGCTTAAGTCGCCTCCGTGAAGGGCTGCGCCTGCAAGAGTTTTCTTCATTTTTGCCAAATTTGCATTTAACTTGTCTTTGTCAGATTGGACATCGCTTGCCTTAAGGGAATACCACTGTTGGCGCAAAGCTTTTTTGCGGTCCTTTTCCATGTCATCATCTAAAATATTCTTCATTGACATACCCTGTGAAAGCATATAAAGCTGATATTCAACAGGATCCACAACGTCATCGAATAACTGAAACTGCTGTCTTATTTCATTTTCCGCAATACGCATATTTTCTTTGCTGCGCTGCTCAAGGGTTTCCGCAACATTTTTCTTGCTCATCCTTACAATTCTTTCGGGCGGTATAACATCCATAGCCCTTTCTTCGATTCTTTTTCTTCTTGCTGCGGCATTCACATCATTGTCGCAGAATTCCTTATACATCTTGTTTTCGTCTATTGTGACGGTCTTTTTAAAGACTCTTCCCGTTGTAACCGTTTTAGCCGGGAAGCGGCTTTCGGCAGTCACAGTAGCCACTACGGGCTTGAGATCATCGTTTAGTCTTACAACGTCAATCTGCGCTTCTCTGTTTAAAATTTTTCTCATTATGTCCGCTCTTCGGTTTTTGCCTTCTCCCAAAGGATTTTGAGCATAATAATCATCCATCAAAACGCCGTTTATATAAATAGTTTCGAACCGGTCTCTAAATCCCACTTTATTCAGATTGCTATTCTCCTTGTCGCCCGGCGTAAACATAGTTTCAAAAGCGTCGGCAAGAGTTTTGTCGTCTGCATTTTTCCAGTCGTCCAGACTGTTGATGCCCGGAGCCTTGTCAAATGTCAATATTTTCCTGTCGCCGTAAAGGCGGTTAGCCGTATCGGCGCTTCTAAACTTATTGACAAAATCTTCATATTTTATTTCTTTTTTCTTAAGAACAGCTGTTATATAAGCCTCCTCAGCAGAAGATAAGCTCAAAAAATCTTCTCCCGTAACAGCCTTCATTACCTTGTTAAGGGTATTATATCTTGCAATATTTCTGTTTCTGTAAATTTCCTGTTCCTGAATGCTTGCCGCAGCAAGAGCCTTTGATTCACGCTTAAGGTTTTCGGGAAATTCGTTCAGCATATCGCTGCGTCCGTTTGAAAGATTTCTCAAAGCAGTAATTTCTCTGCTTTTGGCTTTTATATTCGCAGCCACCTCTTTAAGCTCATCGGCAATGGCAAAGCCCATATTTCCGAAAGCGTTATAGCATTCTCCGGCACGCACCACAGATCTGTCTGCATTCTTTAAAAATTTATAATCTTCAGGCTCATTTTCAACATAACCTAATTTCTCACGGCAGTCCTTCAAAGCATCCTCATATTTCTTTACGCTTGAATCTTCAACTCTTTTTCTTAACTCTGCCGACCGCTCAATAGGCACAAGCCCTCTGCTTCGCCTTACCGTATTTACAGACGCTCTCTTGAAATCCTCCTTACTAAAATTTTCGGAGTTATTTTTAGGCGCTATTATAGGCAGTGTATCCGCTTTTCTGAGCATTTCCGCTTCGTATCTTCGGGATGCTGACATATTTTCAGCTGTCCTCGTATTTGCAAGAACATCGCTTAAATCATTGCTTTTTATATTCAAACCGTTGTCGAACATTTTTATGAGCTCGCCGCCGGTCATAACCTTCCCCGACAGCAGGGAATTAACCATTTCCAAATTTTTCTTTACAGTCTTGACATTATTGCTTTCATCGATCCCCTGGCGTCCTTCAAGATTTGAGCTTTCCACAGCGGACATCATAAGTCCTCTGTATGCAGCCTCAAATGCCTCAATTACGCTCATAAGCTTTTGAGGATCCGCCTTTGAAAGGTCAATCATTCTTCCGCCGTAATCTGATCCCACACTGCTTATTCTCTGAGATGCAAAGGACGACATCTTTTCTCTTGTTGCCAAAATACTGTGCTCATGACCCTGCTGATTGCCCGAAGCCGAAGGAGAGTCTGACTCAAAGCCTATAAGCATAGCTGCGCTTTCATTTTCGGCACCCTTGTGAAGATGCATATACATATGTCCGCAGGATCCGTCGCTCTTAATTGCTGCCCCCTGTATTTTCGCTTGCTGCTCTTGCTGTTCTGCTGCCGGAGCCTGATCCGAAGCTTGAGCCTGAGCCTGAGCTTGAGCCTGAGCCTGTTCCGGAGCCGGAGCCGGTACGCCCTCGTTATATAAGCCGCCTATAGGCAAATCCATACCGTACTGGTTTAAAAATTTGGCAAAAACCTTTTCTTCCTTAAATCCTCTTTCAACCTCGTCACTGTTTTCCTTATATGTTCTTGAGGTAATTGCATGAGTGGCAGAGCATCTCTTATATGCACTGCTTACACCTCTTTTGTCAACACCCGAAATCGCTTCCAAAAGGTGAGCGTTTTCACCCTTCGGCAGGACAACGCAGACTCTTGTGCAGTGAGAATATAAGCCGGTAACATCGCCGGTATATTCTTTTTCTTCAACGTCCTCCGCTTCTCTGTTTTCCTCCTTTGTATAAACCCTTCCCAAATGAGAAAGAAAAAGAACCTTTGCAAGAGCAACCTGCTTTTCCATATTTTCGGCGGCTCTTACCGCTGCTGCGTCATTTGCCTTTGAATTTTTTATAGCTTCATCACTTTCATTTATTTTTTCCTTTTCTTCTTCATAAATCTTTTCATATTGATTTTTGCTTAATGGCGCCAGTGTATTCTCCATTATTTTTTTGCTGTATTTGTCGTCAAGCTCTCTGAGCGCATTGTTGATTTCGTCGTTATCGGTCTTTACCGCAAGAGCAAGTCTGAAAGCCGGATTAAACAGCTCCTTTTGATCAACGTCAGTCACTCTTAACATGCCGGCAAAAAGTTCGGGGTTAGGCTGTTCGTGAGTCATATCATAATACAAAGAATTGTGATGCTCTTTCATATATTTTGAAGCAATATAAATTCTTGCTGCGCCCGAAAGCAGCTCAAACTTCGAATAATCTCCCGCCAGCGCTCTCTGAAACGCATCTAAGTTACTTACCAGGCTTCTCGAAACATTTTCTTCAAAAGCCTTCATATCATCGGCATTATACCACTGGGTATATGTAGGTGTTTCTCCGTGTTTATACCCGTCATTATATTTTTCCTTTAACGCATTTATAACATTTCTGTCCGGCATATTATCACTCCTTTTGGTAGTTGTTATTTTCGGTCATCTTTAAAACCTGCAAAGCAGAAAGTTTACCTAATAATTATAGCATAACAAAAATGCTCGTTCAAGCGCCGTGAACCAAAAGCGCTTTCTGTGAACGAAAAATTATAAATTACAAAAAAAGAGTGCTTTGTTTGCGCCTGTTAAACATTATCTGCCTCCTTTCCTCAGAAATTAATCGGTTTAATATATACATTTCAGCTTCAAGATTTTTGAAAATTTTCAAATAAAACATTAAAAAAATTGTTGACATAAGCTTGATTTAGTGGTAAGATTAATTTGTTGTGAAACAAACAGTTACCGCACGAAGAGGCGTAATTTGCATTAAATCGGCAAAGCCGTATTCGGCGTGTTCCTGAAAATTTAAAGGAGGTGCGAACTGAAATGTATGCTATTATCGAAACAGGCGGAAAGCAGTATAAGGTTGCAGAGGGCGACGTTATTACAGTAGAAAAGCTTGGTTTAACTGAGGGTGATTATACTTTTGACAAGGTTCTTGCCGTATCTGACGGAGAAGAGCTTAAGGTAGGTACTCCCACAGTTGAGGGCGCAAGCGTTGCTGCCAAGGTTTTAGGCGAGGGCAAGGCTAAAAAGGTTATCGTTTATAAGTATAAGCCTAAGAAGGGCTTCCACAAGAAGAACGGTCACAGACAGCCTTTCACAAAGCTTTCCATAACAAAGATTAATGCCTAAGCTTAAGGTTGTTATATTTAAAAAGAATAATAATATCTGCGGTTTTTCCGTTGAAAACCATACCGAGCCTATTGTTTGCGCAGCGGTTTCGGTTTTGGCTCAGTCTGCGGTGAACGCCGTTGAAGCCCTTACGGATGTGGGGGATAAATACGAGCTTGAAATCAACGAAGAAAACGGATATTTGTATTTTTTAGTTCCGTCCCTTGCGAGGGGTACGGAAAACCCAAAAGCGGATCTTTTGCTGAAAGCCTTTGAGCTTTCTATTAGGTCTGTAGAAGAAGAATATTTTGAATATATGACAGTTAAAACCCAGGAGGTGTCTAACGATGATAAGAATTAACCTTCAGTTATTTGCTCATAAAAAGGGTTCCGGTTCTTCAAAGAACGGCCGTGATTCAAATTCAAAGAGACTCGGCGCTAAGAGAGCCGACGGACAGCACGTTTTAGCAGGAAACATTCTTTATACACAAAACGGAACAAGAATCCATCCCGGTTTAAACGTAGGCTGCGGAAACAACTATACTTTGTTTGCCCTTGTTGAGGGAAAAGTTAAGTATGAGAGACTTGGCAGAGATAAGAAGCAGGTTTCTGTATATCCCGTTGAGGCTTAACTATTAAATTTTTGAAACTGACGGCTGTATGAATATAGTCTAATAGCTATATTATATAGCCGTTTCTTTTTTACAGGGAGGTTGTGAGTTTGTTTGTTGACAGAGTGAAAATTCACATAAAGGGCGGAAAAGGCGGCAATGGCTGCGTTTCCTTTTACAGAGCAAAATATATAACCCACGGGGGACCTGACGGCGGAGACGGCGGAAAAGGGGGAGACGTGGTTTTTGTAGCCGACAGCGGCGCAAACACCCTTATGGACTTCCGCTATAAAAGAATTTTTAAGGCAGAAAACGGCTGTGACGGCGAAAAGCGAAACAGATCCGGCGCAGACGGCGCAGACGTGGTTATAAAAGTCCCTGCCGGGACAATTATTCGTGAAGCAAATTCAAATAAGGTTATGGCTGACTTAACCAAGCCCGGCGAGAAGAAAATTATCATAAAAGGCGGCAGAGGGGGCAGAGGCAACCAGCACTTCGCCACCCCTACGAGACAAGCCCCACGTTACTGCGAAGCCGGAAAGGATAGCAAGGAATATGACGTTGTTTTGGAGCTTAAGCTTTTGGCTGACGTAGGGCTTGTGGGGCTGCCCAGTGCCGGAAAGTCGACTATTCTTAAAATGGCGACTAACGCAAACCCAAAAATTGCGGCTTATCATTTCACTACATTAAGCCCCAATTTAGGCGTTGTGAGACAATACGGACGTGACTTTGTTTTGGCTGATATTCCCGGGCTTATTGAAGGGGCAAGCGAGGGTGTGGGCTTGGGTCATGACTTTTTGAGACATGTTGAAAGAACAAAGGTGTTTATTCACGTTGTTGACGCCGCAGCCTTAGAGGGAACAGACCCTGTTGAAAACGTTCGGCTTATAAATGAGGAGCTTCGCAAGTATAAAGAGGAGCTTTTGGACAGACCTATGATTATTGCGGCAAACAAAATGGACTTGCCTGGGTCTCAAGAGAATTTCGAAAGACTTAAGGAAACCTTTGAAGCCGAGGGAATGAAGGTTTTCCCCGTTTCGGCGGCAATGAATCAGGGAATAGGAGAGATACTTGACGAATGCGGAAAGGTTTTGGAGGACTTCCCCGATGATATTGTTTTTGCTGAGGAATATGACGAGTTTATTGACGATATAAGCGAGGATATGAGTGCCTTTACGGTTACCGAGGTTGAAAAGGGCTATTTCCTTGTGGAGGGAGCCGGAGTTGAAAGAATGATTGGCTACACCAATATCGAAAATGAACAGGGCTTCGCTTTCTTCCAAAAATATATAAGAGAAAAGGGTATTGTTGACGCTCTTAAGGAAAAAGGCATTAAAGACGGAGATACTGTACGTATTTATGACCTTGAGTTCGAGTTCTTCGATTAAGTTTAAATAGAAAGGTGAGATTTTATGCTTAACAGCAAACAGAGAGCATATTTGAAATCGGAAGCCGCTAAGATAGATACTATTCTGCAGGTGGGCAAGGCAGGGGTAACCCCCGAGGTGGTTAAGTCCGCTTCAGAGGCTTTGGCGGCAAGGGAGCTTATAAAGGGCTGCGTTTTGGATAACTGCTTTGACGATGTGCGGAATATTGCCGAAACTATTGCGGGCAGAGCCAGAGCCGAGGTTGTTCAAACAATCGGCAGACGGTTTGTGCTTTATAAGCCCTCCGATAAACAGAGA
>JAJBVU010000277.1 GCA_020859645.1 Eubacterium sp.
GGTCGGGTTTATGGTGACTGTCAGGCTCAGAACATAGGCTGACAACGCCGAGGGATGTTATGCCGTTGCTGACGGAAAGCCTTATTTTATGCAGAAAACAGCCACCGAAAAGGGCTTTGACTATTATTTGGGCAGGTTTTTCATAAGACGTGTCACAAATTATTATTTTAAAATAAAACATCACGAAAGAGTTTATTATTATAACAAACAGGGTCTCACCGCAGACCTTAACAACGATTTCGACTTTATGGCAGTTCCCGATTTCAGCACCCCCGACTGGGCGAAGGGGGCTGTTATGTATCAGATTTTCCCCGACAGATTTTACAACGGCGACAGCTCAAACGATGTAGCGGACAACGAATATGTTTATATGGGCAGAGCCGCCACAAAAGTCAAAAACTGGGACGACCCCGTTACCTCCGACGATATATGCAAGTTTTACGGCGGAGACTTAGCCGGAGTTATTCAAAAAATGGATTATCTTAAGGATTTGGGCATTGACGCAATTTATTTTACGCCTTTGTTTGTTTCCCCAAGCTCCCATAAATATGACATTCAGGACTATGACTATATAGACCCTCACTTAGGCGTTATTATAGAGGACGGAGGAAAGCCCCTTTCGAAGGAATTTTTAAATAACCGCTTTGCCACAATGTATATTAAGCGCACAACGGACAAAAAGAACCTTGAAGCCAGCAACAAGCTTATGATAAAGCTTATTGAGCTTGCCCATTCAAAGGGAATTAAAATAATTTTAGACGGGGTTTTCAACCACTGCGGTGCCTTTAACAAATGGCTTGACAGAGAGGGCTTCTACGGCAGAAGCGGCTACCCCGCAGGGGCTTATACCGCTGAGGACAGCATTTATCACGATTATTTCAAGTGGTTCGACTCAAACTGGCCCGGCAATGACTGCTATGACAGCTGGTGGGGTCACGACAACCACCCTAAGCTTAACTATGAAAACTCAAAGGAGCTTCACGATTATATTATAAACATAGGGGTTAAATGGGTGTCTCCGCCGTATAATGCAGACGGCTGGCGTCTTGACGTAGCCGCCGACTTAGGCAGCAGCCCCACCTATAACCACAAGTTTTGGCAGGACTTCCGCAAGGCAGTTAAGAAAGCCAACCCTGATGCCATAATTTTAGCTGAAAACTACGGCGATTCAAGGGCATGGCTCTCAGGGGGCGAGTGGGACACAATTATGAACTATGACGCCTTTATGGAGCCTGTAACCTGGTTTTTAACAGGTATGGAGAAACACAGCGAAGAACGCATAGACAGGCTCTACAACAATTCTATGAGCTTTGAGGGTGCAATGCGTTATCACAGTGCAAGAATGAGCTGGCAGTCTCTTTCAACCTCTATGAACGAGCTTTCAAACCATGACCACAGCCGCTTTTTGACCCGAACCAACCGCAAGGTGGGCAGACTTCATTCCGCAGGAAGAGAAGCCGCCGACACAGGCACAAACAAAGGCATTATGAAGGAAGCCATAGCCCTTCAGATGACCTTTCCCGGTGCGCCTACGGTTTATTACGGAGACGAAGCAGGGCTGACAGGGTGGACAGACCCGGATAACCGCCGACCCTACCCTTGGGGAAAAGAGGATAAGGAAATACTTTCCTTCTATAAAAAAATGATTGCTTTGCATAAAAAGCACGAATGCTTTAAAACAGGCTCTTTAGATTATCTTTTTATGCAGTACGGAATTATTGCCTACGGCAGATTTAACAAATATGAAAGCGCAGTTGTTTTCCTTAACAACAATGACCACGAAATGGAAATAGAAATCCCCGTTTGGCGAATAGGCGGCGAGGACGGCGGCACATATAGCCGTGTCATAACCTCAGATCTTCGCTCTCATAATGAAGATCTTCACCACTATAAAGTTAAAGGCGGAAAAATAAAGGTTTCCCTGCCTAAATTTTCCTCCGCTGTATATATAAAAAATTAACATCAAAAGACCGAAAAACTTTAAATTAAGCTTTTCGGTCTTTATTAATTAATACAGCAAAGTCTTATTTCCTATTATATTTTCCGAACCTGACATTCCTATTGTGTCATTTCCCTCAAAAAGGCTTTCGGCTCTGCCGGTTATTGTTCCGCCGTCGATTGTGTTTCCGTCAATGGTATCTCCGTCGTTTAAGGTTGTGTCATTGCCTGTTCCCCCAAGGTTATCGTCTGCGCTGTCGGCGGTGTTGTTAAGCCCTGCGGCTCCGTCAGCCCCTTCTTCAGCCGCTCCGCTGTCGCCTGAGTCATTATCTGCGTTTTCCCCTGTCATACCGCCGTTTTCATCTGTTTCACCGCTGTCATCTGAGCTCTCCTCATCACTGTCCTCTGTGGTGGTTTCGCTGCTTTCTTCTGCTCCGCCGGTTGTGTCTCCCTCATCGATAATGCCTGTGTCTGTGCCTGCTGTGTCATCGCTTTTTGAGCCGCAGCCTGTTAAACACAAGCTTATCATAAGCATTAAAAAAGCCAAATAGCCTATTTTAAATTTTTTCATATATTATCATTCCTCCAAATAAAAAAGTCTTTGCCTTAATATTATTGCCCTGATTAAAAAATACTATGCAGAACTGATTTATTGTGAGTTTTTACTAATTATGCATTGTAAAAATTTTCAAAATATGTTAAGATTAAAAATATAAAGATACGGAGGTGTTTTTAATGAACGAAAGAAAAAGCGGTATTTTGGTTCATCCAACCTCTTTCCCGTCGCCCTACGGTATAGGCGACTTAGGTGAAGGGGCTTACAGATTTATAGATTTTATGGAAAAAGCAGGTCAGACCCTTTGGCAGATTCTCCCCTTGGGTCATACGGGCTACGGAAATTCCCCCTATTCGGCTTATTCCGCCTTTGCCTGCAACCCTCTGCTGATTTCCCCCGACAAGTTAGCCAACGACGGGCTTTTGGGCAATGAGGATTTGAGAAATATTCCCTATTTCGAAACAAACAGAGTTGAATATGACAGAGTGAGCGAGTATAAAGACAAGCTTTTCAGACGTGCTTTTTATATGTTTAAAATGTATGCGGATAAAAAGCCTTTTATACAGTTCTGCGAAGAAAACGATTTTTGGCTTAAAGACTACACTCTTTATATTGCCCTTAAAAATAAAATCGCCGACAAGCGCAAGAAGGAAAGCGTTTTGTCGGAGCTTATAGCATTTGCGGAAAGAGCCAAAGACTGCCTTAAGGACAATGAAATTTTAGACAGGTTTTACGGCGCAAGCTTTTCCTCATTTCCTATTGAATATTTGAATTTGGACGGCAGAACAAGAGATGAGCTTTCCTCTGAGCTTGCAGACGAAATTGAATATTACAGCTTCTTACAATATGAATTTTACAAGCAGTGGACAAGCCTTAAGAAATATGCCAATGACAAGGGAATACAAATTATAGGAGATATGCCCTTCTATGTTTCCTCAGACAGCTCAGATGCATGGCTTCACAGAGAGCTTTTCTACTACGATGAAAAGGGCTTTCCTCTTAAGGTAGCAGGGGTTCCACCCGACTATTTTTCATCCACAGGTCAGCTTTGGGGCAACCCCCTCTATAACTGGGACTACCACAGAAGAACGGGTTATGCATGGTGGACTAAACGCGTAAGCCAGACCCTTAAATATGTTGACATTGTGAGAATTGACCACTTCAGAGCCTTTGAAAGCTATTGGGAAATCCCTTATCCCTCAAAAACTGCGGAAACAGGGGTTTGGAGAAAGGGTCCCGGACGTGAATTTTTCGACATTGTAAAGTGGAAATTGGGCGGTCTGCCCATAATAGCCGAGGACTTAGGAGATCTTAACCCCGAGGTTCATGTTTTAAGAGACGAATTAGGGCTTGCCGGAATGAAAATTCTTCAGTTTGCCTTCGGCAGCGGCTCAGGCAACGATTATCTCCCCCATAACTATAAAAACACAAATTGGATAGCCTACACAGGCACCCATGACAACAATACCACCATAGGCTGGTGGAATGAAGCGGGCGACAGCGAAAAGAACTTCGTTAAGTCCTATTTAAACTGCAGCGGCTCAGACATAGCCTGGGACTTTATAAGGCTTGCCTTTTCCTCTACAGCGGATACAGCTATAATTCCCATTCAGGATATTCTCTGCCTTGACGAAAAGGCACGAATGAATACCCCCGGAATTGCAGGGGGCAATTGGGAGTTCCGCTATGACAGAGACGCTTTAAACGACGGCTTTGCCAACGGGCTTAAGCTTTTCTCCGAGCTTTATAACCGTAACACAAACATACAAAAAGCCGAAAATTAATCTTACACAAAGAAGCCGTTTCACATCGAAAACGGCTTCTTATATTATAATCTTTTATTTATCAGCCCAAAATTGCGCTGTCGCTTGTAAATTCCTCACCGGAAGCTTCACTGAATTTATCCATAAGCTTTTCAACGGTAAGCTTTTTCTTTTCCTCTCCCTCAATATCCAAAATAATTCTGCCGTGATTCATCATTACAAGGCGGTTGCCATAGTTTATTGCGTCACGCATATTATGAGTTACCATCATAGTGGTGAGATTATTCTTTTTAACAAGCTTGTCGCTTATTTCAAGAACCTTTGCCGCTGTTTTGGGGTCAAGGGCGGCGGTATGCTCATCCAAAAGCAAAATTTTCGGACTTACGAGAGTAGCCATAAGAAGAGTGAGAGCCTGTCTCTGACCCCCTGAAAGCAGACCCACCTTGTCCGTTAAACGGCTTTCAAGCCCTAAGCCCAAGGTTGACAAAAGGCTGCGGTATTCCTTTCGTTCCTTTGAGCTTATGCCCCATTTAAGCATTCGTCTCTTACCTCTTCTGTAGGCAAGAGCGAGGTTGTCCTCAATGTTCATGCTTGCGGCGGTTCCCGTCATAGGATCTTGAAAAACTCTGCCTATAAGCGCCGCACGCTTATATTCCGAAAGTCTCGTTACGTTTTTGCCGTCAATTGTTATGGTTCCGTAGTCTATGGGAAAAACTCCGGCTACGCTGTTTAAAACGGTTGATTTTCCTGCGCCGTTGCCGCCGATTACGGTGACAAAGTCTCCCTCTTTAAGATGAAGTGAAAGACCGTTTAAAACCCTGTTTTCGTTAATTGTTCCGGCATTGAAGGTTTTAAAAATCGAATCTAATTTAAGCATTGCTTCCGCCTCCCTTCAAGGAGTTCACAATGGTCATAAGATAACCTCTGCCTACAGGCAAAGCAAGACAAAAGGCAACGGTTATAGCGGTGAAAAGCTTAAGGTCGTTGGGGTTCATGCCTGCCTTAAGAACCAAAGCTATAATTACTCTGTATAAAACAGCGCCTAAACAAACCGCAAAAATAACCCTTTTGAAGCTGTTTGTTTTCATAGCGAAAATAACCTCGCCTATAATCAAAGACGCAAGACCTATAACGATTGAGCCCGTACCCATTTGAACATCGGCGTAAGACTGGTTTTGAGCAATTAAGGCTCCCGAAAAAGCCACCAAGCCGTTTGATATAACAAGCCCTATGTTTATCATTGTGTCTGTGTTTATGCCCTGAGCTCTTGCCATTTGGGGGTTTGAGCCTGTGGCTCTTACTGCGCTTCCCAGTTCCGTACCGAAAAACCAGTACATAAAAATTGAAACCGCCAAGGCGCAGATAACGCCTATAATCAAAATAGCTATGTTTTTGTCTAAATTAAAAGCTGTCTGAATACCCGTAAAAACAGTGGCTGTTTTTAAAAGAGGAATATTCGACTTCCCCATAATTCTCAAGTTTATCGAGTAAAGGGCAATCATAGTTAAAATTCCCGCCAAAAGAGGAGGAATTTTAAGCTTTGTATGAAGCAGACCCGTCGCCAGCCCCGCCAGCATACCTGAGCCGATTGCCGCCGCAGTTGCCGCCCAGGGGCTTATCCCTACGGAAATAAGGTGCGCCGCAACAGCCGCACCTGTGGCAATAGAGCCTTCAACGGTTAAGTCGGCTATATCCAAAATTCTGTATGTAATGTAAACACCCAATGTCATAACAGCCCAAAGGGTTCCAAGCGAAACTGCACTTAAAATTATCGCTCCCATACAGTCTCTCCTTTCTCCTGTCAAAACAGGGAATGACGCTTTCGCCATTCCCTGTTGATAGGCATAGTTTCTTAAAATTTTAAAGCAAGGAATTATTCAGCCGCTTCTGCGTCGGCTGCTTCGTCTGCATAGTAAACTGCGTCTGCATACTTTTCGGGGATCTCGATTCCCAAAGCGTCTGCTGTTTCGCCGTTGAAGCAGTATTCAAATTCGCTTGAACCCTGAATAGACATTTCAGCAGGATCGGCGCCGTTTACCAATACGTCAACTGCCATAAGACCTGCCTGATAGCCGATTGAGTAATATGTGATGCCGAGAGTAGCAAATCCGCCTGACTGAACCATACCGGATTCTCCGCAGAATACGGGAATGCCTGCTGCAACAGCAACCTCGTTTACGATAGGCATTGAAGAAGCGAATACGTTGTCAGTGGGAATGTAGATAGCGTCGCAGTTTGTAACGATGTTCTGAGTTGCCTGCTGAACCTCGTTTGTGCTTGAAACAGTCTGTTCAACTGTAGCAAAGCCTGCTTCTTCACAAGCTGCTGTAGCCATTTCAACCTGTAAAATCGAGTTAGCTTCGTTTGAGCAGTAAAGGAAGCCTACTGTTTCAACGTCGGGGCAGACTTCCTTAATAAGAGCAATCTGATCCTCAACGGGGTTCATATCTGTAGTACCTGTTACGTTTCCGCCGGGTACTTCATCTGTGTCAACAAGGCTTGCCTCTGTATATGATGTAATAGCTGTTCCTATAATGGGGATAGTTGTTGTTTTGCCTGCGGCAGCCTGGGCTGCGTTTGTTGCAACTGCAAAAATAAGGTCAACATCGTCTGCTACGAACTGGTCTGCAATAGTTGAAAGATTGTTTACATCGCCCTGACCGTTTTCATAGTCGATTGTTAAGTTTTCGCCGTCAACAAGTCCGTTGTCTGCAAGAGCCTGAACAAAGCCCTCTTCAGATGAGTTCAAAGCAACGTGATCCATCTGCTTAATGATACCTATTGAATAGCTTCCTTCAACTGCTTCTGTCTCCGTTGTTTCTGCAGCTGTTTCAGTCTCTGTTTCTGTTTCTGCGGAGCTTCCGCAAGCGGCTGCCGAAAGAAGCATACAGCCTGCTGTCATAAGCGCAAAGGCTTTTTTAAATCTTAACATATTTTTTCCTCCTTAAATATTGGAAACTGTAAAAATTGTAACTTTAAAGTGTTAAAACACTTTCAGATTATTTAAATTATAAGATTATTCCGAATAAAAGTCAATAGTATTTTTCTTTTTAAACAAATATAGGTTTTTTCAAAAATTTTTCCT
>JAJBVU010000041.1 GCA_020859645.1 Eubacterium sp.
CTTATACCTAAACTACCGCCAAGAACAGCAGCTCCGCCACGTTCGTTTTTTTTGCCAACAGAATATGTATATCAAAATCCAATATTAATTTTATCACTTACAGTCACTTCAGTTCCAAATATTTTCCCACTATAAGATCCGTTTACTGAAACTAAATCAGCCTTTGCTTTTATAAAAACGCCTTCTGAATGCAACTTCTTTCTATTTCTTTTCGCATTGAGTCTCTTGTCAGTGCATCCAAAGCCCCCAAATGCTCGTCTTAAGGGGTATTTGTTTTCATAACCCGTAAGCCCCACCATTTCAATATATTTTTGGGCTGCTGCCCTTGTAGGGCTTAATGACAATGTTGTTTGCTGCAGCATTTAATATTTGCGTTTTCGCTTCAACAACTGTGAGCATAGAATCGGCACAGCAAGCCGAAACAGGCGAAATTGATGTCGAGTGTTCCATTGATTTTGTCTGACTTCATTATGAAATTCTCCTGAATTATCAGTTTTCTGTGTAATATATTTGGGTCTTACAGCAGACATTTTGGGAAGATTCATAGACCTCATAAGTCTGTAAACTATGCCGACGCTTATTTTTATGCCATATTCAACGCTGAGCAGATAACAATATTTATAAGCTCCAAGCCGTTTTTTTGAAGCACTGTAGACAGCAAGAATACAGGAACGTTTTTAACATTACCATGAAACTCCACAGCCAAATCTTGTTTTTTCCTTGCATCGGCTGCGGTTTTGTTTATTTGCGGACTATTGTTAATTATTTGTCAAATTCTGTTAAAGTTTCCGTAAACTGCATTGTTTTGGTTCTGTTTTTGTTATATAATCAAAATACATTTGTAAGGAAGAAAGTGATAATTATATGACAAATTCCCTTGATTTTAAAATTAAATCAGTATACCCTATTCTGCGTCAGTCCGAGAAAAAGGCAGCGGATTATATTTTGAAAAACAAAAAGACTGTGACAAATATGTCAATGAAAGACTTTGCCGAAAAAGCCGGGGTAAGTCAGCCTACGGTTATGAGAACGGTTAAGGCATTGGGCTTTGACGGATATACGGCATTTAAGCGTTATCTTAAATATAACAGAAACGACAGTGAAATTCCGACTGACAATGCTCTTCACCCTTGGGATACTATGGAATCTCTTGCAGCAAAAACAACAGCCTCTTCCATACATATGCTTGAGGAAACCCTGCAGACCATAAATATAAAAAATCTCGAAGGGGCAGTAAAAATAATTGTTTCTTCCGAAAATATTGCCGTTTACGGTGTTGAAAATTCTTATTCAATCGCCCTTGATTTAACGAATAAGCTGACATATTTGGGTATAAAATGTATTTCCTATTCTGACGTATATCTTCAAAAGGTAAGCGCATCAAACCTAAGCCGGAAGGATGCAGCCGTTTGTATTTCACTTTCCGGAACATCAAGAGATACGGTTGAAGCCGCAAAAACCGCAAAGCAGTCCGGAGCAAAGATAATATCAATTACAAACAACGAAAATTCACCTCTTTGCGGCTGCAGCGATATTGTTTTAAATACGGGAAATTCAGATATAACAATTTACGGCGATGCTATTTTTTCAAGAGTAACCCAGTCCGCCGTTATTACAATGCTATATATGGGAATAATTCTTACAAATTATGAATATTATTCTAAAAAACTTCAAAAAAGCGGCAATCTTATAAAAAACAAGCAATACACAGAGGATTTGTAGTGAAAGACCTGAGAAAATCAGAGGTTTTAAGGGCTTTGCTACAAAGCCTCTTTTTATTTTTGTTTAAGAATTATCAAATATTTTGCTTAAGCTTCACAAAAACCTGATAGATACGGCAAAAATCAGATGATACAATCTTATTGCCGAACGAAAGAAACGGTTTAAGAAAAGGATTATTGTTATTATTGTCATTACGGAGGAATGATTATATGTTGGAACTTAAAAGCTTAAGAAAGGTATACGGAAAAAACGAGGTTTTGAAAGATATAACCCTTGATGTCCGTGACGGTGAGATTGTTTCCGTTTTGGGGCCTTCGGGCTGCGGAAAGACAACTCTGCTCAACACTATTTTAGGTATTACGGATATTTCCGGAGGGCAGATTATTTTTGACGGAGAGGATATTTCGGAAAAGCCTATGGAGGCAAGAGGCTTTAACATAGTTTTTCAGGACTATGCCCTTTTCCCCAACCTTAATGCCTATAAAAACATAACCTACGGTCTGAGAAACAACCCCGATATTTCAACGGAAAAAGAGGTTGATGAACTTATAGACCTTCTCAATTTAAGGGAACATCTTTCAAAAAACATAAGCGAGCTTTCCGGAGGACAAAAGCAGAGGGTTGCCCTGGCAAGAACCCTTGTGGTTAAGCCTAAGCTTCTTCTTTTGGACGAACCCCTGTCGGCTCTTGACGGAGTTATTAAAGAATCTATTAAGGAACGTATCAAAACAATAGCAAGAGAATTTAATCTGACCACAATAATAGTTACCCACGACCCGGAGGAGGCTCTTACTCTTTCAGACAGAGTTCTTATTTTAAACAAGGGAACAATTTCGCAGTATTCCGAGCCGGAAGAAATTATTCACGCCCCCAAAAATAAGTTTGTTACCGACTTTATTTTGAACCAGCTTATTATAAAGAGAGATAATATTTTTAATCTCTTCGGAATGGGTGAATGTCATGCTTAAAAAAGAAAAGGAAATTAAAGCAATTTTCATATTTATTGCGGTTTTGTTCTTTATGTTTTTGGCTCTGCCCGTCTTTTTTGTTCTTATAAGGTCGTTTCAAACGGACAGCGGTTCCGTAGGTTTTGCCCAATATGTAAAAATGTTTTCATCAAAAGGCTTTATGACAGCCCTGTGGCACAGCTTTGCCGTAGCCGGAACAAGCGGATTTGTAACCGTAATTTTGGCTTTCATACTTGCCTATACGGTAAACAATACGGATATTCATCCGAAGCTTAAATCGGCAATATCCGTCCTGACTGTGTTTCCCATGCTTCTGCCTACAATAACCTACGGCTTTGCAATTATATATTCCTTCGGAAAAGAAGGTCTTATAACAAAGCTTTTGGGCTTCGCTCCATTTGAGATATACGGCTTTAAAGGGCTTGTTATGGGATATGTAATATATACCCTTCCCATAGCCTTTCTTCTTATAAACAACACATTTCAATATATTGACAAGCGGTTTGTTATTGTGTCGAGAATTATGGGCGACAGCAAGCTTGATACATTTCTTATAGCCTGTGTCCGCCCTATGATAGGAACTCTGGGCGCAGCCTTTATACAGTCGTTTTTCCTAAGCTTTACGGATTACGGTATTCCTGCGGCAATCGGCGGAGAATTTAACGTTATAGCCACAACCCTCTATAATGAAATGCTTGGGTCTGTTCCCAATTTCAGCAACGGCGCCGTTGTGGCGATAGTTATGCTTGTACCGTCGGCGCTCAGTATACTGCTTCTTAATTATCTGGAAAAATTCAATTTCCGCTATAACAAAACAACTGAAACGGAGCTTGAGAAAAACATTTTCAGAGACATTGTTTTGGGAGCTTTATCGGTAATTATATTAATCTGCGTTCTGTCGGTTTTCCTTGTTATTGTAATTATTCCCTTTGTGGAAATGTGGCCCTATAAGCTTAGGTTTTCATTAAGCCACATAACAAGCCTGTTTACTGACAGCAGTATGTTAAATATTTATATTAACTCACTTACGGCGGCAGTGCTTACGGCGGTTTTCGGAACGCTGATTGCCTACGGAGCTGCCCTTGTAACCTCCAGAAGCAAAATAAGCAATAAATGCAAACAGGTTATAGAAAGCATAGCCCTTGTTATAAATACAATCCCCGGTATGGTTTTGGGTATTGCCTTTATGTTTGCCTTTTCAGGTACGCCCTTGAGAAACAGTATGTTCCTTATTGTAATGTGCAACATTATACATTTCTTCTCAACTCCATATCTTATGATGAAAAATTCACTTTCAAAAATGAATGAGTCTTGGGAAACTACCGCTATGCTTATGGGGGACAGCTGGGTAAAAACAATTATAAGAGTTGTTACCCCCAATGCGGAATATACAATACTCGAGGTTTTAAGCTATTATTTTGTAAACGCTATGGTCACAATAAGCGCCATTATATTTATAGTCGGCGCTCACACAATGGTTATAACAACCAAAATAAAGGAGCTTCAGCACTACGCAAAGTTTGACGACATATTTGCTCTGTCGCTGCTGCTTCTTATAACGAACCTTGCCGTAAAGGGCATATTTGCCTTATTATCAAAAAGAAAAAAGGAGAATTAAAAATGAAAGCATTTAAGAAAATTTTATCATTAACAGCGGCTCTTGCCATTATGGGCGGAACATTAACAGGCTGCGGAAGCAGTGAACAGGTTGTTTTATACACAAATGCCGATGACGAGGCGGTTACGGCTATGAAAAACGCCCTTGACAACAACGGCTATTCGGGCAAGTACATACTTCAAACCTTCGGAACTTCCGAGCTTGGGGGAAAGCTTCTTGCAGAGGGCAAAAACATAGAAGCGGACTTAATTACAATGAGCTCCTACTATATCGACAGCGCACAGGAACAAAGCTCAATGTTTCTTGACTTAACCTTTGAACACAACACATTGACAGAATATCCTTCATACTACACACCTATAACCTGTCAGGAGGGGGCAATTATAATCAACACTCAGGCTCTCGAAGCGGAAGGTCTTGACACCCCAACCTGTATAAAGGACTTGGCAAAGGAGGAATACAGCGGAAAAATTTCCGTTCCCGATATTGCCGGCTCATCAACAGGCTGGCTTCTTGTTCAGGACGTTATAAGCGCATATGATGAAGAAGAAGCAAAAGAAATTATGACGGATATTTTGAAAAATGCCGGTCCTCATCTTGAAAGTTCAGGCTCCGGTCCCATTAAAAAAGTAAGAGCCGGTGAGGTTCCCGTAGCTTTCGGTTTAAGACATCAGGCAGTAAGAGACAAAAACGATGGTCTGCCTATTGACTATGTTGACCCGACGGAAGGAAATTTCTCTCTGACAGAATCAATTGCGGTTATAGACCACGGCGATAAAACAAATCCCCTTGCTATGGAAATGGCTGAGTGCATTATCAAAAACGGCAGAGCCGAGCTTTTGGAAACCTACCCCACTCCCATATATGAAGGAGAAACAGCGGATGCCGAAGCCGAATCAAAATATCCCGAGACATTTGACGAAAAGCTGACAGTAGAGCTTTTGACAGAACACAAGGAATTTGTTGACGAATGCAGATAAAACAGATAAGGAAGTGAAAAAAATGATAAACTACAAATTATTAACCCCCGGGCCTTTGACAACAACTCTTTCAGTAAAGGAAGAAATGCTTGTTGACCACTGCACCTGGGACGAGGACTACAAAAAGATTACACGAAACATAATATCAAGGCTTTTAGAGCTTGCCCATGTTTCGGGCGATAAATATACCGCTGTTCTTATGCAGGGCAGCGGAACCTTCGGAGTTGAATCGGTTATATCGAGTGTACTCCCCAAAGACGGCAGACTTGCTGTTTTAATAAACGGAGCCTACGGCAGAAGAATAGCCGAAATCGCAAAATACCACAAAATAAACACATTTACTGCCGAAATCGAATATAACCGTATTCCCACAGCGGAGGAAGCCGAAAGGATAATTATCGAAAACAATATAACCCACCTTGCTATGGTTCACTGCGAAACAACAACGGGCATACTTAACGACATTCAGGCTGTAGGAGAGGTCTGCAAAAAACACAATGTTGCTTTTATTACGGACGCTATGTCAAGCTTCGGAGGAATCGATATTCCCGTTGAAGCCTATAATATAGATTTTCTTATAAGCAGTGCAAACAAGTGCATACAGGGAGTTCCCGGGTTTTCATTTATAATCGCTGATAAGGAAAAGCTTATTGCCTCAAAGGGAAATGCAAGAAGTCTTTCCCTTGACCTTTATGCCCAGTGGGAAACAATGTCAAAGGACGGAAAGTGGAGGTGTAACTCCCCTACACACGTTGTTTTAGCCTTTGCAAGAGCCCTTGACGAGCTTGAAGCAGAGGGGGGAGTTAAGGCAAGAAACAAAAGATATTCCGAAAACAACCGCCTTCTCATAAAAAAAATGAGTGAAATGAGCTTTAAGCCTTATATTGACAGTAAACATCAGTCCCCTGTTATAACCACTTTTGAATGTCCCTCGGAAAGCTTTTCCTTTGAAGAAATGTATGCATACATCAAAAAAAGAGGCTATGCGATTTATCCCGGAAAGCTTGAAGGTATGAACACTTTCAGAATAGGAAACATAGGTGAAATATATAAAGAGGACATTGAAAAGCTCTGCGGAATAATAAAAGATTATACGGAGGAAAAGAAAAATGCGAGGTCATAAAATAGAAGCCGTTATATTCGACTGGGCAGGAACAACTGTTGACTACGGCTGTTTTGCCCCTGTAAAGGCTTTTAACGAGGCTTTCAAAAAATTCGGAATAGCCCCGACAGTCAATGAAATAAGGGAGCCTATGGGAATGTTGAAAATAGACCATATCCGCACTATGCTGAATATGGAAAGAATATCCAAGCTTTGGAAAGAAATCTACGGCAAGGTCTTTACAGAGGACGATGTTTATAACATATATGCTGAATTTGAAAATAGCCTTTTTGAAAGTCTTGCCGCCTTTGCAAAGCCTAAAAAAGGGGTCTGCGAAACAGCCGAACAGCTCCGCAAAAGAGGCATAAAAATTGGCTCAACAACAGGCTATACTGACGAAATGATGAGAATTGTTGCTTCGGAAACCGAGAAAAACGGCTATGCTCCGGATGTATGTATAACACCGGATATGACAGAGGGCTTCGGAAGGCCATATCCATATATGATATTTGAAAATATGAAAAGGCTTGAAATTATGTCAACCGGCAGTGTAATAAAGGTGGGAGACACTGTTTCAGACATAAAGGAAGGCAAAAATGCCGGAGTTTGGACAGTCGGAATTATAGAAGGCAGCTCAGAATCAGGCCTTACCGAAGAAGAATTTAATTCACTTTCAGAATCAGAGAAAAAACAGCTTGCCGAAAAGGTTGAAAACAAATTTTCAGACAACGGTGCCGATTTTGTAATATCTGACATCAGTGAAATCTGTAATGTAATAGACAAAATAAATTTATCCGGCAATAACTGAATTATTCATTAAATACGCATAATAT
>JAJBVU010000135.1 GCA_020859645.1 Eubacterium sp.
AGGCAAAACTTCAAAAGCAGCAAAATCACCAACTTTGATAAATATATCATAGTTCTGTTTGGCAGACTTTTTGCAGGTATTCCGGGAATTTTTCGGCGGCTTTGGTGAAAATTTGGTATTTTTTCCAGACTATTTGGAGTTTGACTTCAGACTGGCCTTTAAGGGGTATGAAACGGAGAAGGCTGTTTCCCGATGTGTTAATTATTCCGTCAAAGCCTATGACATAGCCTATGCCTTCCTCTGCCATAATTGAGCCGTTGAAAATAAGGCTGTAGGTAGCGGCGATGTTCAGTCTTTCCGGCTCACATTTGAAAATGTTGGACAGCTCGTTATCGTGGGCGGACTGTCTTGAAACAATAAGGGGCTTGTCAATTATATCATCAAGAGTTAAAATATCCTTTTCCGCAAGGGGATCGTCACGGCGCATTAAAACACCGAACTTATCTTTATTGGGTATTTTCATACTGTTATATTTTGATTTGTCTATGTCGCCGAAAAGGAGACCGAAATCCAAAAGACCTCTGTCAAGCTGTTCCGTTACAGTGGTTTTGTCGCCGCTTAAAATGTGAAAATGAACCTTTGGATAGTCGGTTTGAAGGGCTTTTGCTGCTTTTGCCAAAAAGCGAATTCCCTCGGTTTCTCCGGCTCCTATATGAATATCTCCGGCAACTGCTTCCTCGGAAAGAGAAATTTCGTCTTTTGTCATTCTCACAAGCTCCAAAATCTCCTGTGCCCTTTTTCTTAAAATCATACCCTCGTCGGTTAGGGTAATTTTTCTGTTGCTCCTTATGAAAAGCTGTTTTCCCAGCTCTTCCTCCATATCCTTTAACTGCCTTGAAAGTGTTGGCTGCGTCAGGTGGAGAGATTCCGCCGCACCCAAAATACTCTGTTCTCTTGTTACCGCCATAAAATATTCCAAAACTCTAAGCTCCATAGATATTCCTCCTTCTTTTTTGTTAATTATAACACATTTTTATATGCCTGTAAAGCATATTTGACTATGCAATACAAGTATTTGCTATTTGAAATAATAGCTGATAGAATGTAGATAACAAGGAGTAACAAGGAGGGATTAACGTGAATACAGAGGATTTTTTAAAATATATGAATACGGGAAATGTTGTAATCGGGGGTTCGGAAATACACAAGTATATGTCGGAGCTTACAAACGAGGCAATGAAGCTTGTTTCGGAGCTTAACGGAAAATATCACAGCCCAAAAGAGGTAAGGGAAATATTCTTTAAAATAACATGCAAGCCCCTTGATGAAAGCTTTGTGCTTTTTCCGCCATTTTACACAGACTGCGGAAAAAATATAACAGTGGGCAAAAATGTTTTTATAGGCAGCTGCTGTTATTTTCAGGATCAAGGGGGAGTTAAAATAGGCGACGGTGTTTTGGTGGGGCACGGCACAACCTTTGCCACACTGAACCACTGCTTTGAGCCTGAAATGCGAAGCAGTATGAAACCTGCACCCATTGTTGTAGGCGACAGAGTTTGGATTGGGGCAAATGTAACAATTCTTCCGGGAGTAACCATAGGCGACAACGCAATAATTGCCGCCGGAGCGGTTGTTGCAAAGGACGTGCCTGCCGACAGCATAGCCGCCGGAGTTCCGGCAAAAGTTATAAAATCCATATATGACGAGAAACGAGGGGTTTAATTGAAAAGAAAATCTATTTTTATTTTAAGTGCGGCGGTAATAACGGCTTTGTTTTCCGGCTGTAATAAAAGCATAGATGTGTCTGCACAGAATGTTGTTGTTACGGAGGCTGATGAAATGAGTTACAGCGAAATTATTACACCAACAGCGGAAATAACTCAGCTGGAAGAAGGCTTTTCCGCAGTGCGGTTTCAGGGTGATGACGGCTTTCAGTCATTTTTAGACAAAGGCGGAGCATCCTCAGACAAAGAAGTCATTGAATATCTGTCATCTCTTTTAGGCTCGGGCTTAAGCTTTTCCGGCAATACCTTCGGCTGCAGCACAATTTCGGCGGTCAGCCCGGATGGAAAACACCTGTTTGGCAGAAACTTTGACTGGCAGGGCTGCGAGGGCTTGGTAGTTGTTTCAGAGCCTAAAGAAGGCTATTCTTCAATATCCACCGTAAACACAGATTTTATTAAGAATGCGGCAGGAAACTTCGAAAATTACCTTTCCTATGACAGCATACTTACAACTGCTTCACTGTATGCCCCTCTTGACGGTATGAACGAAGCCGGCTTAGCCGTTTCCGTAAATATGATTCTGGATTCGGAGGTTATAAACCAAAACACCGGCAAGCCCGACTTAACAACAACTACGGCGGTGCGGCTGCTACTTAACAAAGCCGGAAGCGTTGACGAAGCCGTCGGCCTTCTTAAGCAGTATGATATGCACTCCTCAATGAATATGATGGTTCATTTTGCACTTGCGGATAAGACAGGGAAAAGCGTTGCTGTTGAATATGTAAATAATGATATGGTAGTTTCGGAAACGCCTGTTGTTACCAATTTTTACATTGCGGAGGGAAATAAAAAGGGCGTAGGCTCAAGCCAGTCTCACGAAAGATATGACATTCTTATGAAGCTTCTTTCAGAAAATGAAACAATGACAGCCGAACAGGTCAGAGATGCTTTGGACAGCGTAAGCAAGAACAATTTTAATGAGTATGAGTCCACCGAGTGGAGCATTGTTTATAATCTTGACACATTAAAAGCCGACTATTATCACAGAGAAAACTATGAAAAGTGTTACAGCTTTGAAATAGGCGGAGAGGAGGAAGGCGATGAACTATATTAATTTGCTTATGAAGCTGCTTCTGCTTAAGGGCAACGAGAAAAAATCGGCAGAACAAATTCGAAAGATACAGGAAAAGAAGCTCAGAAAACTGCTTAAATATGCCTATAAAAATTCGGAATATTACAGGCTGACCTTTGAGGGCAAGGGCATAAACGAAAAAAATATCGACAGCACACCTTTATCCGGCTTTCCCACTGTTGACAAAAAAGCCTTTTTAATGAACTTCGACAGAATTGTCACCGTTCCCGATTTAACACAGGAGGAAATAAGGGAGTTTGATTCATCTTCCGAGTTAAGCCGAAAGCCCTTCAAGGGCAAATATCACATTGTCCACTCTTCGGGAAGCACAGGCAAGCCCGGCTACTTTGTTTATGACAATGACGCCTGGAGCAGTATGCTTGTGGGAATGATAAGGGGTGCTCTTTCAAATATGACTATGGCTGAAATGGTTAAGTTTTTCGCCGAAGGGCCTCGAATGGTTTACACCGCCGCAACAGACGGACGCTACGGCGGAGCAATGGCTGTGGGAGACGGCGTTGAAGGAGTCGGCGGCGGTCAGCTTTATCTTGACATAAACACTCCTCTTTCCCAATGGGTTGAAAAAATAAATGAGTTTAAGCCAAATATGATTGTGGGCTACCCCTCGGCGGTGAAAATTTTAGCAGGACTTGCGGAAGAGAAAAACGTTGAGTTAAATATCCGCTGTGTTGTTTCCTGCGGAGAGCCCTTAAACCCGGGGCTTCGTGAATATCTTGAAAAGATTTTCGGAGTTAAGGTTATAAATTATTACGGAACAAGCGAGTCTCTTATTTTGGGGGCTGAAAAAGACCCGGCTGAGGGGATGATTTTATATGACGATATGAATGTTATAGAAGCCATAGACGGAAAAATGTATTTAACGGCACTTTATAATTTCGCCCAGCCCCTTATAAGATATTGTATAACCGACAATATAAAAATCGAAAAGGCTCAAAACGGCGGTTCAACACCCTTTTCAAGAGCCGTGGGGCTTGTGGGAAGAAACGAGGATATTCTTTGGTTTAAGGATAAAAACGGCAAAAAGGAATTTCTCCACCCACTTGCCATAGAGGGCTTTTGCATAGAGGGACTTCTTGATTTTCAGTTCCGACAGCTAAGCGGCAATGCCTTTGAAATGCTTGCGGAAACTTCGGCAAATGCGGACAGGAATAAGATAGAAGCGGAAATGCAAAAGCAGATGAAGAAAATACTTGCCGAGAAAAGGCTTGACTATGTTGATTTTAAAATGAGCTTTGTTGACGAAATAAAAGCCGACAGCAAAACGGGAAAGAAAAAGCTAATTGTTACATCTGCGAAAAAGCAGAGAAAGGAGCAACTATGAAAAGAAAAATTTTAACACTTATAGGCTTGGCAGCAATTTTGACAATGACAGGCTGCGGAGGGAGCAAAACAGAGACAAACACAGTATCAGTCATTGAAAAAGAAAACGCAGGCGGTTCGGAAATATATGTAAGCTTCGGCGACAGCGAAAAATTCGCCCTTCATTTATATGAAAACGAAACCGCAGAAGCCCTTCATACCTTTGCGGCTATGGACGAGTGGCAGCTGCCTATTTATCATTATGATGACTATGACAACTGGGAAGTAATGCAGTATTATGAACTGCCCTCAAAATATAAGGTTCCCACAAACCCGGAGGAAGTGACAAGCGAGGCGGCAGGCTCGGTTTATTTCTCAGAGGATAACGAAATCCTGCTTTTCTATAAAGACGCAGAAGTGGAAGGAGAATTTACTCCCGTAGGATATTTTGACTATACAGATGAATTTCTTGATGCGGTGGAAAACAACCCTGTTCTTGAAGGCTGGGGCAACAAACTTATTCATATCAGTGCTTAAGGAGGAATGATTTAAATGAAGAAAACATTATCAGGAATATTTACGATTATTTTTGCGGCAGTATTTTCGTTAAACGCCTTTGCCGCAGAACAGACAACGGTTATTATGACAGTTGACAGCAATGTTATGACAGTAAACGGTGAGGAACAAGTACTTGAACAGGCACCTGTTATAATCGACGGAAGAACCCTCGTTCCCGTAAGAGCGGCAGTTGAAGCAATTGGCGGCGAAGCTGACTGGAACAGCGAAACAAGAGAAATAACAATAACAAAGGGAACAGACGTTATATCTATGACAATCGACAGCAATACAGCCTATTTAAACGGTGAAGAAACTATTCTTGATACAGCCCCTGTTATTATTAATTCAAGAACCTGTATGCCTATAAGATTTATTGCCGAAGGCTTAGGTTTTGAGGTCAGCTGGAATGCTGATGAAAGACAGATTACAATTACAGGCACAGAGGAAGAAGAGGAAGAAATCTCAGAGGATGAAGAAACAGAGGAAGCCGCTGAGGAAGAATCAGCTGAACCCATTACTGAGGTATATGTAAGCTTCGGCGACAGCGAATTTTTCACTCTTCACTTCTATGACAACGAAACAGCAGCTACAATAGGAGCATTCGCCGCTATGGAGGACTGGCAGCTGCCAATTTATCACTATGACGATTACGAAAATTGGGAGGTTATGCAGTATTACGAAATTCCTTCAAGTTATGAAATCCCCACAGACCCTGAAACAGTGACTGAAGAGGCAGCCGGCTCGGTTTATATGTCAGAGGATAACGAAATTCTTCTTTTCTATAAGGACGCAGAGGTTGAGGGTGAGTATACGCCTTTAGGCTATTTTGACTGGTCGGAGGAATTTGTTGACGCCATAGAAAACAACCCTGTTGTAGAGGGCTGGGACAACAAACTTATACATATAAGCATAAACGGCTGATAAAACCAAGGGGATGAAAATTATGATAAACCAAAGCAAAGAGGACATAATTCAAAATTTGAAGGATGCAGGCTGCGGCGATGAAACAATCAGTAAATTTATGGAAAACATAAACAAGGGGTATACTGAAGAAGGCACTGATATTCTAAACCGCCACCGCCGCAATCTGCTGAATAAGCTTCACAAAAACCAAAGACAGATAGACTGTCTCGACTATCTTATGTATACAATGAAAAAGTAAAGGAGCGGTTTTATGGGCATTAACATAAAATACAATCAAAAATATTTTACAGGGGAAAGAGCCTTGTTTAAAGGCAAAAATTTAAGCATAACAAACAGCATATTCGCCGACGGAGAGTCGCCCTTAAAGGAAAGCAATAACATAGAGCTTTACGGCAGTATGTTTAAATGGAAATATCCCCTTTGGTATTCAAATAATATAAAGGTTAAAAACTGTACATGGTTTGATATGGCAAGAGCCGGAGTTTGGTATACAAACAACATTACCGTTGAGGACTCCGCTATTGAAGCGCCTAAAAACTTCCGCCGGTGTAAGAGTGTGGCTTTAAAAAATGTATCCTTTCCCAATGCGGAAGAAACCATTTGGAGCTGTTGTGACGTGACAATGAAGGACATCACTGCAAAGGGCGACTATTTTGCTATGAACAGCAGTGATATGAAAATCGACAACCTTACACTTTACGGAAATTATTCCTTTGACGGAGCGGAAAATGTTGAAATCCATAATTCCCGTCTGCTTTCAAAAGACGCTTTTTGGAACAGCAATAACATAACAGTTTACGATTCATTTATTTCAGGTGAATATTTGGGCTGGAACTCAAAAAATCTGACACTTATAAACTGTACAGTTGAAAGCCTTCAGGGAATGTGCTACATAGATAATCTAATTATGAAAAACTGCCGTCTTATAAACACAACTCTTGCCTTTGAATATTCAACGGTTGAGGCAGAAATCGACAGCTATGTTGACAGCATAATCAATCCCTCAAGGGGCACAATCAGAGCCGATTCTATAGGTGAGCTTATTATGGAAAAGGATAAGGTTGATGTAAACAAAACCAAGATTATCTGCAAATGGGACGGCAATAAAGCCAAGTGTGTATAAATGACAGAATATCTGTTGAAGGGTATCTTAATAGGGCTTCTGTTTGGGGTTCCGGTTGGTGCCGTAGGAGCAATGACAGTTAAAAACAGCTGGGCTTGGGGCTTTAAAGCCGGAGTTTTAACAGGGCTGGGCTCTACTGCCGCCGACTGTATTTACAGTATTATCGGAGCTTTCGGCTTAACTCTTATTTCGGATTTTTTATTAAGATACAGTACACAAATAAGCGTTATAGGCGGAGCTTTCATAATAATTATGGGAGTTTCCGCTTTAACAAATAAAAACAAGCTTGACAAAACAAATATAAAAGTAAGCGGCGGCATTAAAATTTTTTCCTCCTCCTTTGCTATGGGAATAACAAATCCTGCGGCTGTTCTTACTTTTATATTTGCCTTCTCCTATTTCGGAATATCGTATATAAACAAGAGCTTAGACGGCTTCTGTCTGGTTTTGGGAGTGTTTACGGGAACTCTCATATGGTGGGTTTTG
>JAJBVU010000106.1 GCA_020859645.1 Eubacterium sp.
ATTATAGGAAATCCTCCTTATGTGGAAGATGCAAAAAGCGAGTCAATTCCCGAGAAGAGATATGGAAACATATATGCTAATGTACTTGAAAATGCGTCATTGCAGCTAAAGTCCGGCGGCGTTATGGGATTTGTAATTCCGTTGTCTTATGTTTCAACAACGAGAATGAAAAAAATTCGTGATGAACTATATATCACAGTGCCGGAACAGTATATTTTAAGTTATTCGGATAGACCTGACTGCTTGTTTACTTCCGCACATCAAAAACTATGTATTTTGCTTGGGAGAAATAAGAATGGCATACGTGATATATTCACGGGAAATTATAGGTATTGGTATAAAGAAGAAAGATATGATTTATTCAGCATTACGGAAGTAGTGAAGAATGAATATGTGCAAGATGAATATATTCCCAAATTAGGAACAAAGCTTGACACTTCCGTTTATAGTAGATTAACCGGATTTAATACACCAATCATTAATTTGCTTGAAAAAAATGGCAGCTCTTTATATCTGAATATGCGAGCGACTTTTTGGATTAAGGCATTTTTGAATGAACACACCGGTGCCGAATATAAAATATTTAAGTGCAAAAATCAGAATTACGCTAATTTCTGTATGTGCCTGCTCAATTCATCATTATTTTGGTGGTATTGGATTTGTGTATCTGATTGCTGGCATATAACGAGAAAAGAATTGCTTGGTTTTAAGGTTCCGGAAATTGATAATTTTACTGAGGTAAATCAATTAGCGCGTGCTTTGGAAAATAAATTAGAAGAAACCAAACTGTATGTGGGTACGAAACAAACGGAATATGAGTACAAGCATAAAGAGTGTGTTGAAACAATTCATCAAATTGATGACTATGTCAATGCTTTATATGGCTTATCAGAAGAGGAAAGTATATACATAAAGAATTTTGCTTATCGATATAGAGTCGGAGGAGGTGTTAAAGATGAACGTAATTGACCTATTTTCGGGATGTGGAGGCTTATCGCTTGGGTTTATCAAAGATGGGTACACTGTAAAAAAAGCAGTAGAGATTGATGCGAACATAGCAAAGAC
Source organism: Eubacterium sp. (assembly GCA_020859645.1). Classification (GTDB taxonomy): domain Bacteria; phylum Bacillota; class Clostridia; order Lachnospirales; family CAG-274; genus JAJQCI01. The sequence goes on from JAJBVU010000106.1 coordinate 1,066, forward strand.
CTATAAGATGAATCATCCGGAAGTTGATGTGATTGTTGACGATATTCGTAATATAGCTCAATCGGGAATTTTTAAAGCCGGAGATGCCGATATTATCATTGGAGGACCACCTTGTCAAGGGTTTTCTATGGCAGGTGCAAGAATAAGAAATGGTTTTGTTGATGACTCGCGAAATTATCTGTTTAAGCATTATTTCGAAGTAGTAAAAACGGTGAAACCCAAAGCTTTTGTAATGGAAAATGTAAAAGGCATTATGACTATGCGGAATGGAAAAATTTTTGAGGAGATACTTAGAATTTTTTCGGATTCGGATATGTTGGACGGTATGCCTTATAAATTGCATTATAAGATTGTTAAGGCAGTTGAATTCGGAATCCCTCAAAAAAGAGAAAGAATGATTATTATTGGCACAAGAAATGGTGATTTTGACTTCAATGAATTTTGGAATCGGACCAAAGAAGAGATACTTTGTGATTATCCTAACTACTTTGATGCAGTTACTGTTCGAGATGCCATTGGAAATCTTGGTTCTACAACCGTGACCGGTTCAATAGATAATCCCAAGCCGATTACAGAGTATCAGAAATATTTGGCTGCTGATATAAAGGAGATTACAAATCATACAAGGACAAACCATTCAAAACTTGCCGTAGATAGAATGAGCAGAGTTGCGAATGGCGAAAATTTTACTGCTTTGGAGGAGAATATTAATTCGGTTCACAGCGGCGCTTATGGAAGGCTATGTTGGGATGAGCAAGCGCCGACAATTACAACACGGTTTGACACACCTGCGGGAGGCAGATTTATTCACCCTATTGAAAACAGAACTCTATCTCCTCGGGAGGCAGCAAGAATACAAAGTTTTCCTGATGATTTTGTATTCTATGGGAATAAAACATCTGTCTGTAAACAGATTGGAAATGCGGTGCCGCCAAAGGTATCTTATTTCTTGGCACGTTTGATAAGTAAAATAATAGAGTCGGAGGTATAAAGTAGTGAATCCAGTTTTACAAAATAAACTAACTGCGTTGGAAAATGCAAATGATTATGAATGCTGGTATTTGGTAAAGCAGCCTACCGCATTTGACAGTATTTGTTATTTGGTTTCCTTTTCTAAAGGAATTTAAGTCAAAAGAAGTAACCGGAAAGTTGCAAGATTTCATATGAAAAAAGATAGAATAAAGTCATAGCGTTACGCCGGTCATTAAACTTTCTAATAATTATAGAGCATTAAGAGTGGTGGCATTTTTTGGACTTATTACGATGACTTCCTCAAAATATGAGGAAGCTGTCATTACAGAAACTTTTGAGGAAATTAATAATCGTTGTGGCGGAGAATTTGAAAGAAAAGATTTGTATGAGGATATTATCCAAAGACAAATCGAAAAAATGTACGTCAGTTCAACAGTAGACGAAGAATACAATAGTGTAAGAAAGAATTATCGTTTGTACCCGGTGATGCTGTTATATAAAGTGCTTATTGAATTAGGAAGAGCAACGGGCAGTTATTCTATCAGTATGACGGAATATAAATATTTAGTTGCAACTACAGAAGTGTTTGAAAATTTTCTTGAAACATTAGTGTTAATCAAATTATTTAGAGAAGATTCTTCTGTTAATGCAAAATTTGAACAGTACCGTGCAAAATTTGACAACCGTATGCTTCAGGCGTTAAAACAGCTGCCCACTTTAGAAATTGATAAAGATTCTATCAAATTAAAAGCAGAAACAATTTCCGAAGTTGCGAAAAAAGTATTTGTTTTTGAAAACAATGCCAATATGTTTAATACAGAAAATTATCTTGGCTTTTTAGGCTCGAAAAAGTCTTTATTTGAACTTGATGAGTTTGAAAGTGAGAATACAACAGAAACGGATCGGGATATTGCGTATGTAGACTCGGATAAGGGAAAGCGTATTGAAAACGGTACTAATGTATTGTTGTACGGCGTGCCGGGTTCCGGTAAGAGCTGGACGATTGAACATGAGTATTGTAATAAAGATACCAATGTAGAGCGTTTGGTGTTTCATCCGGATTATACCTATTCTGACTTTATCGGTCAGATTTTGCCAAACGTAGATGAAGATGGACAGGTAAATTATAAGTTCACTGCCGGTCCGTTTACCAACATTTTAGCTGATGCATATGCTCACCCGCAGGAAGAATATATTTTGATTATAGAAGAAATCAATCGTGGTAATGCACCTGCAATTTTCGGTGAGGTATTCCAACTGCTTGACAGAAAGACTGAAATCCGTAACGTAGACGATGGGTATCCTATAGGTACAAGTGAATATGGGATTACAAACGCAAATATTGCAAGAATTGTTTATGGTGACGCGAAACATAAAGTCCGTATTCCTTCTAATTTGTCTATTATCGGAACGATGAATACCTCTGACCAGAATGTATTTACTCTTGATACGGCATTTCAGCGCAGATGGGAAATGCGCTTGATAGAAAACAATTTTGAATATGTGGACAAGAGATTGGCAGATGCGGAAATTCTTGATACAGGCATTACTTGGAAAGTTTTCTGTACACAAATTAATAAGATTATTGTTGGAAATAACGCAAGAATGACTTCTGCTGAGGATAAGCGTTTGGGTGCATATTTTGTTCGTTTGAAAGATTTAACATTTAACGAAAAAATGGGTAATCTTTCTGAAGGTGAATATGATGCGTTACGCACTAAAGAAGAAAACAAAACTATAAGCTCTGATGAAGAGGCAAGACTTGCGGAAATCAGAACTGCAATGAAACAAAATCGCAGGTTCCCTGAAAAGGTAATTAAGTATTTGTGGGATGATGCTTTCAAATTTAATAGAGAAATTGTGTTTGAAACAACCCTCTTTCAAAGTTTGGAACAGGTAATCCGTACATTTATGTATGCGAATAAGTTAGAACGATTTGCTATGTTCAAGGATAACGTGATAGAGGCATTTACAAACCCGAAAGAGTAAGGTGGTGATTCAATATGGATTTGGACACAGCATTGCACAGTGCCTTGGTTGATGATATTAAAAAGCACTGTTGGGTAAACTCAAATGAAGACGGAGATCGATTTGTTGGAATAAAAGCTGATTCGGATAATGCGATGGTCTATTTCCCTATCGGATACCAACTACCCGATAATGATGCCGAAATCAGGACAGATATTAAGCATTTGATACAGGTTTTATCTGAGTTTACTACAAAAGAAGATAGGCTGCTTGCAATCAATAAGTTTGCAGCACCTCAGAACGTGGATTTTCCGATAAATGCATATAAGGGTGTAATAGAATATTACTTTTCTATTGGCGGTAATTATTATGTAGAGCAAGATACGACATACAGGACAAGTGCTGTCGGAAAGCAGGATTGGCAAAGAACAATCAGAAATCAAGTGCCTTTGGTTCAACAACGTAGGGGTGTCAATTCGTTTATTTATACGGAATTCACCGTGAGAGCGGCGACGCCGAATGATACCAAACAGATAACGCAAATTAATCGTTTTTGTGTTTATGAGGCATTTAAAAAATTGGGTTGGCTGTATGTACCATATATGCCGGAACAGCCGGGACCACACCCGGATGTAAAAACATCAATCGCCATTCTGAATTCAAAACTTGGAAATACAAACGATGATAAGAAAAGACATTTGTTTCAGGCAATGAAGGATATGTTGCTGTATATGGATGAGAAAACGTCAGATAAACAGTTTTATTTCGGAACGGATGATTTTGACCATGTGTGGGAAAAACTGATTGACCGTGCTTTTGGAGAGAAAGATAAGGACAAGTATTTTCCGCGTTCTCGTTGGTTTTTGGATTACGGTAGATATAAAGAAAAACGTCCGCTGATGCCGGATACCATTATGATTTACAACAATAAGTATTATATTCTTGATGCCAAGTGTTATAAGTACGGTCGGACCGGTATTCCGGATCACTTACCCAATGGGTCTTCTATCAACAAGCAGATTACATATGGAGAGTATTTGGAAAAGTATAAGGGTGTAAATCCGGGTTCTCTATTCAATGCATTTATTATGCCGTACAATAAAGCAAAGAACTTCTTTGGATTAACGGAAACCGTTGGTAATATTGGTGAGGCTGTTGGAGATTGGCGTAAAAATAAGAAATACTATGAAAGAATTCAAGGCATTGTAATGGACACGAGATATTTAATGTATCATTACGCGGGGAATCCGCTAAAAGAAAAGGCTGCGTTGGCGAAGTGCATTGAGGCTGTTACAGGTAGAGGACCGGTTCCTGTTGCTCCGGGAGCAACATATGCGTCACATCAACTCACAAACTTATAATATAGTGTGCGCGGGGACCGAATTGTATGGTAAAAAGTCGAATAATTAAATTGATTTTGATAATTCTATATGGTATAATATTATATAATAATTAGGTATTTGGTTTATGGCTTTTGTGGTAGGGAAAAGTGTGCACATGGTGAAGTTAAAAAGCTATAAAGTATGAGCAAAGTTAAATTTTATACACTCGTTACTAACATTGTGCAAGTGTAAGCGTATATGTCATACTAAATATTTATTATTAGTAACGTGGTAACCAATAATTTTTCTGAGGAGAATAGTAGATGGCAATCGATATAGAATATGTTAAAAAAATAATAGCCGGAGTGGTAGGAGCAGGTGCTGTTGTTGGCGTTGTGTCATCATTAATTGAAAAGATGATAGATAGAGGAGAGCCCTATGTGCCATCTTATAGCGGAAATAATAGGACAGATTCTTCTGAAACAAACGACGATGATGAAGATGATGAAGGTTATTATGATTATTCAAACGTTTCTGCTGCGGATGAGATTTTTGAGGAAGATGGACTTCAAGCTGAAATTGATTCAATATGGGACGATTACCGGGCGGACAATATATGGCAAGAACATAGTAATGGTGCTTTTCAAGAAAAATATTCCGATAAATATTTTGTTTCTGCGCAGCATGAGTTTGAAGAAAAAAATAACAGGCAGAAAACCGATTTTATATATTTGGATTTTACACAGAATTTGAAATGCGGAAGTCACAGGAACAGAAATGATGTGTATCAAGAGTCTATAGAAGACCAATTTGAAAAAATCCAACGCAAGCTTGCATTATATTGGGAAAATTATAATAAAAGTTTAGAAAAATTTGTAAAATTATGTTTCCCTATGGTGAAAAGTAAATATTATGTTTCTCTACCCAGTTTTAAAAGAAAGAGGGAGAGTGCGGAACATTATCAAGGTTCAGATTGTATATATAATATGGTACTTCGTCCCGCAAAGACAAAGATTATTGAAGGAGTAATTCCAAAAGAATTAGATTTGATTTTAGCGGGGGATTTAGTCTTCAGAAATAATTTAATTTCTTTTGTTGTTAAGGGAATAGATCTGATTGATGAAAATGTTAAAAAATTTGGAGAATTGCCGATTGAATGTGCGGCGGCATGCGCTATTAAGAGGAATTCGAGGAATTTACCCGATTATGGAATTGAAAGTAGGGATTTATATAAGCCTTTTCTTACAAGAGATATGGTTTTGTCATTGTGTGAAAAAGTATATCCGATTGAACATCCGGAAAAAGCAATAGAGATATTTGAAAAATGGGGAAGGTATCTCGACTTTAGAAGTTATTTCTTAAATATTCAATCACAGAGAAATGAAAAGATTGAACGAGTAGAGCTTGTTAACGCATATGTAGTCAGCAGGTCGGATTATAACAAGAACGAAAATATTTATTCTCAGTATTTATTAGATGGGAACAAAGGATTTATTCAAAAGGAGCGAGTCCTTTTAAGCGAAACAACAGAGGATTCTGTGGAGTTTCCGCTTGTTAGAGTTGAAATTGTCAGAAATTTGGCGGAGATCTCTAAAGATATGGTGAAAAATAAAAAAATTACAAACTTCGAACGTGAATTGAGAAGGTTTACAAAAGTTCAGGTTGCTTTGTCAAAGAATAATCCAAGAGAAGAAACCGAATTTGATCATAGTAAAGATCTTGTATATTTAGGTGATCGTGTAACATTTGTAGCTGAAAATATTTTACCTGATTGTGAAGATGTTATTCAGTTTTTTGATAAAAACTTGCGTGAAGCTCAAAGTCAGATTGATGAGAATTATATAGGCATTATTAAATCTGCGATAGAAG
>JAJBVU010000313.1:0-2610 GCA_020859645.1 Eubacterium sp.
CCCCCCCTCCCCCCCCCCCCCCCCCGCCCTTGGCCGCGGCGGGGGCCCCGCCCCCCCCCCCCCCCCTGTTTTCCCTCTGCCCCCCCCCCCCCCCCCCCCGGGGGGGGGGGGGGGGGGGGCCCCCCCCCCCCCCCCCCGTTTTTGTGGGTCCCCCCCCCCCGCCGTGCGCAGCCCCACTCATTGGTTAAAGATAAGTCTAATCATAATTCAAGTCTTTTTTCATTAACCATATTCTGTACTGCCTTCATTATACCCATTCTTCCGTGAGCATAATTTAAGCCGCCCTGTAAAAATACTGCAAAGGGTTCTCTTAAGGGTCCGTCTGCCGAAAGCTCTATGCTTGAACCTTGAACAAAGGCTCCGGCTGCCATAATAATATCGCTGTCATAGCCCGGCATAGGGGCAGGATAAGGAAGAGCATGGCTGTCTACAGCCGCCCCCATTTGTATTCCCCTGCAAAAGCTTATAAGATTTTCTCTGTTTTTAAGAAGTATGCACTGCACTATATCACAGCGTTTTTCAAGAGGCTTTGGCGAAACCTCAAAACCCAAAGCTTCGAAAACGGAGGAAGCCAAAACAGCGGTTTTAAGGCTACCGCAGACTGCCTGAGGAGCCTGATAAAAGCCCTGAACTAGGCTTTGGGTTACTCCAAGCGTAGGTCCTACTTCTTTGCCCATGCCGGGAACGGTCAGCCTGAAGGCGGCATTTTCAACATATTCAGCCTTTCCGGCAATATATCCCCCCACGGGAGCAAGTCCGCCGCCGGGATTTTTAATAAGGGAGCCTACAATCAGATCTGCACCAACCTCCGAAGGCTCGGTATAATCCGTAAATTCACCGTAGCAATTATCCACCATGCAGATTATGTCATCTCTTACAGCTTTAACCCTGCTGATTATTTCTGCTATATCTTCTACGGAAAGTGACGGTCTTAAAGCATAGCCCTTTGATCTCTGAATGGTTACAAGCCTTGTGTTGGGTCTTATTGCCTTTTCCACGCCCTCTAAGTCAACTGTGCCGTCAGCCTTTAAGGGTACCTCGGAATACTGAACTCCTAAGCTTTTAAGGCTGCCTTTAACCTCTCTTTTATAGCCTATTACGCCTTCTAGAGTGTCATAGGGACTGCCTGCGGCACTTAAAAGATGATCGCCGGGACGAAGATTTCCGAACAAAGCAACCGTCAAAGCATGGGTTCCGGAAATAATCTGAGGTCTTACAAGAGCATCCTCTGTTTTAAAAACATCGGCGTAAATTCTTTCTAAAACATCTCTGCCTTCATCGTCATAGCCGTAGCCTGTAGTTCCGCAGAAATGGTCTATGGCAAGCCTGTTTTTCTGCATAGCGCATATAACCTTCATTTGGTTATAGTCGGTTATGTCATCGATTTCCGAAAATCTCTCTTTAAGCTTCTTTTCCTCATTTATTACAAGATCAAAAACCTTTTCGTCTATTCCCAAGCTGTTTAGGGCAATTTCCTTAATTCTTTCCATATTTTTCTCCTATAATACCTGTCATATATTCGGCAATTTTCAAGGGGTCATTGTCAAACTCCCCTACGTCAATCCAAATGCCGTCCTTGCATTGATGCTTAAACCAAGTCATCTGTCTTTTGGCAAAATGCCTTGTATCTCTTTTTATAGTATACACAGCCTCTTCAAGGCTCATTTCTCCGCACAAATATGCAGCTGTTTCCTTATAACCTAACCCCTGCATACTGACATCACTGCGTTTAACTCCGCTTTCCAAAAGCCCCTTTACCTCATCAACAAGCCCGTTCTTTATCATATCGTCAACACGCCTGTCAATTCTTTCATACATAGTGCTTCTGTCTGAGTTTAAAATAAAAATAAGGTGGTTAAAACAGGGTTCATTAAGCCTTTCCTTTCTGTTATGGTCGGAAAATTTTTCACCTGTTTCTCTGTAAAACTCTAATCCTCTGATTACTCTTTTGGTATTGTTTTTGTGAATACTCTTTGCATATGCCGGGTCAATATTCAAAAGCTCATTATATAAAAAGTCCGCCCCCTTTTCGGCAAGCTCCTTTTCAAGCTGTTGTCTAACAGACAAGTCTCTTTCGCCGTCTCCAAAGTCATTGTCATATAAAAGAGCGTTGATATAAAAGCCCGTTCCTCCCACTACTACCGGGATTTTACCCTTATTTAATATCTCATTTGCGGCATTCATTGCCATATCCTTAAAAAGTGCGGCGCTGTAGCCCTCATCGGGGTTCATAACATCAATCAAATAATGCTTTATGCCCTGTGTTTCTTCCTCTTTAACCTTTGCGGTGCCTATATCCATCCCCTTATAAACCTGCATAGAATCAGCGGAAATAACCTCGCCGCCTATATTTTTGCATACTTCAACTGAAACTGCGGTTTTTCCGCAGCCTGTAACTCCGCAAATTACAACTAAAGGCTGTTTCAAAAAAATCACCTGCTTACAATCTGTTTTGCGCGCCCTTTGGGGTGACTGAAAGTCACCCCAAAGGGCGCCCCGGGGCGGCATACAAGCCCGATGCGTTAGCATCGGGGGGGGTTTGGGCGCCCACAGGAGGGGGGGGGCGGGGTGGTTTTGACAAAGAAGCGCCCCCCCGGCACAAGCGGGGGG
>JAJBVU010000313.1:2620-7172 GCA_020859645.1 Eubacterium sp.
TTATTCGTGTCTATAAAAAACTCCCCCGTTTCTCATCGCGTGGCGCGCCCGGGTGGGGTGCTCCTCCTCCCCCCCCCCCCGCCCCGCCCCGGGGCGGCATACAAGCCCGATGCTAACGCATCGGGCTTGTATGCCGCGCAAACTTCAGTCTGTCTCTAAGATTAGATAAACTCAACTTTTACAAACAAAGCTTAAAGCCTTCGGCTATCCGAAATTATTCTTCAAGCAAGCCGTTGTTTCTTAAAAGCTGTAAAAACTCCGCTACATCAGCTGCAGCTGTCTCTCTGTCTACCTCATACATTCCCACGAGAGCATTTACAACAGCTTCTTCATCGGTCTCGTCCTCAAGTCTTGACCAAATAAAAGCACCGGTTTCATTAAGATTCATAATACTGTTAAAGTCAACGCTGTCCTCGCCAAAAGGCACAACTACTGCCGTATTCTGAATTTTTCTCAGCAAATATCCGTTCTTAATTTTCATTTTCTTATTCCCTCCGTCATAGCCCTGTAAGAGGTTTCAACAGCCTCAAAGCTCATATTGCAGCCCATAACATACATAGGCACATTTTCAAAAATTTCGTTTACGGTTTTCATAAAGGCTTCGGCGCTTTCCTTCCCCATAGGTCTCACCGTCTGGGTAAAAAATCTGCCGAAAGCATCAAAGGTATCGGCTTTTTCTATATGATTTTCTTCCGACCTTTCAATAAAGCAAATCCCTGCAATTTTAACCCTTTCATTTCTGTTAAGATCGGTTTTTCCGCTCCAAGGGGTTCCGAAGGCATAAACCTCACCGTCTATAATTCGAAGAGCAGGCTTATCATCATTTAAAATATAAGCCTTGTCGCCGAAATATTTAAGCCAAAGCCCCGTATGAGTTGACTTTCCCGTTCCGGAAGAAGCCGAAAACAAATAGGCATATCCGTCAACCACCACTGCCGAGGAATGAAGCATTACACCCTTATATTCAATGAGCTTTTCATAAAAAACCGCCCCTGTCAGAAGATATTCGCAGTCATTCAAGCTTAAATGGGGGTTATCATTTTTAAACATTTCAAGCCCCTCGTCTGCAACGGATATTCCGAAAACAGGCTTAAAGCCGTCTTTTTCTTTAACTTTGTAGGCTTCGCACTGCTTAAGCATTGTGGGGTATTTATAGTCAAGCCGAAAATCAATATCGGCAGTTCTCAAATCATACATCACTAACCTCCGAAATTCTTCCTCCCGAAACTCTGATTTCTCTGTCACAGCAGCCCACCGCCGCCGCCTTATGAGACACGAAAATAATTGTCTTGTTTTTAAGTCCTTTAAGACTTTCAAGAAGCCTTCCCTCTGTATCCGGATCAAGAGCAGATGTGGCTTCATCCAAAAGCAAAACAGGGGCGCCGTTTAAAATTGCCCTCGCTGCGGCAATTCTCTGAAGCTGACCCTCCGACAAGCCTAAGCCCCTTTCACCTACCACAGTGTCAAGCCCTTGGGGACAGCTTTCTATAAAGTCCCCAATTTGGGCTGTTTTTGCAGCGGCAAAAATTTTATCATCGGAGGTTTCTCTGTTGAAAAACCTTATGTTGTCTCTCAGGCTTCCCGAAAGAACCATATTCCCCTGAGGAACATAGGCAAAAAGCCCTCTTGTTTCCGCCCCAAGCTTAATTTTTCCTCTTTTTGTTTTGAGATAGATTTCGCCCTTGTCCGGCTCAATAATTCCCAAAATAAGCTTGATTAAAGTACTTTTGCCCTCACCGGACGGACCTGTAATCGCCGTAAGCTCGTTTTTATTAAATCGGCAGTTTGCATTTTCAAGAACCGTTTCCCTGCCGTCATAGCTGAAGCTTACGCCGTCAAAAACAATTTCCTCAATTTGATTATAATCAATCCCTTGTCCGCCTTCTAAAACCTCTTCTTCAATGTTTTCAAGCTCCATAATTCTTTCTGCTGAGGCTGTCATTGAATAATAAGAGGGTATAAGGCTGCTCATATTTTTCATTGGCGCTCTTATTTGATCCACAATCTGCAAAAACGCCGTTAAGGTACCAAAGGAAACAGTGCCTGCCATAATTCTCAAAGCGCCCCAAATAAGCGCTCCGTAATAGCTTGCGGTAAAAATCACATAAACCCCCGTATTGGCAATATTCCCTACAGTATTTCTTTTAAGCTTGATTTTATAGCTTTCAAGCTGCTTTTCCAAAAGTATATTTTTAACGGGTCCGAAGCTGGCAAAGGACTTTATAACTACGATATTTTCAAAAATCTCCTGAATAAATGAGCGGACAACGCCGTCCGAACGCTGAACCTCTTTATGAAGATATTTAAAATGCTTTGAATAAATCCTTCCGGCAAAAAATATAATGACCCCTACCAAAATTACCGCTAATGTAAATTTGGGGTCTATATAAACAAGGACTATAAAGCCGGAAATAATTTGAGTCAAAATCGAAACCGCCGCAGGCAAAAGGTCAATAACCCCTGTTAAAACAACGGACACATCTGCCGAAAGCCTGTTGACTATTTCGCCTGTGTGATAAGAGCTGAGCTTAAGATATTTCTTTTTAAGAAGGCTTTCAAAAACCCCCTGCTTAATGCTCATTTCTATTTTGCCCATAGCCCTTATTCTTATATTGCTGCCCAAAACATTCAGCGCCGCCTGAAAGGCTATTATTCCGCCGAGGGCAGCTGACCAAAGCAGGAGACTCCCTTGAGAGTCTCCCGTTGCAATATCCAATATGTTTTTTGAAGCTATTGCAAGAAGCACGTAGCATAGGGAAATTATTCCGCTTATGCCTGCTACGCTTAAAACCCACAAAAGCTGTTTTTTAGAATAGGAATATATCCACAAAAGGGCGTTTTTCTTTTTATCCATTTGAGGCTCCTTTCCGAAAAGCCTTAACAAGCTTGTCAATTTTTAAAAGAAGCCTGCAGATATAGGGTCTTACGGGCATTAAAATATGCCAAACTCTGACATAGAGTTTATAAAGACCGTTATCTTCGGAAAATTTTCTTCCCTTTCTGTCAAAGCCCTTAACAACAGCAATTACAGTCTCTGCGGAAACGCCCTTTTCAATAGCTTTCTGAGCGTCTCCCACAATGTCATAAGAGCCTTTTTCTTTATTTACCTTAACAATTCTGTGAAGAACGTAGCTGCCGTCGGGTCTTATGTAAAGAGGTATATCGAATTTTTTCAGGTTATATTTGTCAGCCTTAACGAGAATTACGCTGTCTCTTAAGCTGTACAAAAGAGGATACATTGAAAAACCCCTTATTGTAAATTTAACCTCCATACCCTTTTCAACACATTCTGAAATTATGGGAGAAATTTCACTCATTCCCGAAGTCAGCACGTTTCGCTCCATAAGGCAAAGCCTCCTTAAGCTTCTTTATTTGTTAAGTTCCTTGTGTAAAATCTCTGTATAAGCCAAAATCAAAGGCGCAACGCCCTTAGCTTCATTTTTAACAACCGGCTCGCTCATATAGTATTCATAAGAGCCGTCTCTGTAGGAGTTTCCGCCTAAGCCGGCAACAAGGCAAATTCCGCCAAGCTGAAGCTCTCCGTTTTCTTCCGAAAGATATTTGTCGCAGATGCCGTTGAAAGCCTTTTCGCCGTATTTAAAATATTCCTCGGGAAGAATACCAAGTCTTACGGACTTCATAATAGCGAAAGCCAAAATTGCAGAGCCGCTTGTTTCGAGATAGTTCTTTTCTCTTCCGCCCTGATCCGCAACCTGATACCACATTCCGCTTTCATCCTGATATTTAAGAAGAGCGTCAACATATTCAACATAAATTGCCTTAAGCTTGTCTCTGTCCTCAGCAAGAGAATCGGGCATAATGTCGATTGTGTCAACAAGCGCCATAGCATACCAGCCCAAAGCTCTGAGCCAGAAATTCTGAGAAAGACCTGTTTCCTTATCAGCCCAGTACATTTCTCTGCTTTCGTCATAGCCGTGGTAGTAGAGACCTGTCTTTTCGTCTCTCATTATTCTGTGAACGTTTTCGAACTGCTTTACGCTGTCCTTGCAGTTTTCACAGTTGTTATACATAACCTCATACTGCATATAGAAGGGCTGACCCATATACATTCCGTCAAGCCATACCTGCCAGGGATAAATCTTCTTGTGCCAGAAGTTGCCCTCTTTGGTTCTTGGCTGCATTTTAACCTGACCGTAAATTGTGTCGATTGCCTTGCGGTATTTTTCTTTTCCCGTCAGTTCGTAAAGGTCAAAAAGCGTCTTGCCTGCGTTTACGTTGTCGATGTTAAGCTCTTCGGGCTTATAAGACTTTATTGAGCCGTCATCCTGAACGAAATAATCGATAAAGTTGTCTGCAAAGTCAAGATATTTTTGTTCCTTTGTAATGTGATAAAGCTCAATAAGAGCCTTGATCATACAGCCGTCGATGTAGTTCCACTTAGACGGCTTGCCGCTTCTGATCTGTTCAATGTTCCAGATAGGTGCCTGCGGCGTGCTTTTTTCAATAAGTTCGTTAATATACCTGTCGAGTATTTCCATAAAAATGCCCCCTGAAATTTAGATTTTAAAGCGTCGAACGCCTATATAACGAG
>JAJBVU010000213.1:0-12307 GCA_020859645.1 Eubacterium sp.
CTATTGACAGAGGTTTCTTTAAAACAGATTTATGTTCGGAGGAATTTTTTTATGAAAGCGATTATTTTGGCGGCAGGTTATGCCACAAGGCTTTACCCCGTTACCAAACATTATCCCAAGCCCCTTTTGAAAATCGGCGGAAAAACAATGATGGATTTTATCACTGACGAGATCAACACAATTCCCGAGGTTGATAAAATTTATGTTGTTACAAATAACAGATTTTATAATTATTTCGAAAACTGGCACAACACCTTAAATGATAATAATAAGAAAAAGGTTGTTGTTCTTAATGACGGAACCGACGCAAACGGCGTAAGACTGGGCGCAATCGGCGACATACTTTACACAATAAATCAGTGCAAAATAGACGATGACCTTGTTATTATAGCAGGGGATAACTATTTTACATACCCCTTGAAGGAATATTATGACTTCTTTAAGGAAAAGAACAGCGACTGCTGCTGCGCTATGGAAATTGACGACATTAACAGACTGCGTCAGCTGGGCATTGCGGAGCTTGACGAAAACAACAAGCTTTTGGGTATGGAAGAAAAGCCCGAAAACCCCAAGAGCAACAAGGGCGTTTACGCCACATATTTCTACACAAAGGATACCGTTAAGCTTTTTGACAAATATATTTCAGAGGGCAATCCTCCCGATGCGCCTGGCAACTTCTTAAGCTGGCTCTATAAGATTAAGGACGTTTACACATGGACTATGACAGGCGAATGTTATGACATAGGCACATGCAGCGAATATCTTAAAATAAGAAAGCAGTTTGCAAAATAATAATCAGACTTTTAACATACCCCGACAGAGATTTGTTCGGGGTTCTTTTTTTGAAAATTTTAAAGGCGATATTGAAATAATTTCCGAGATATAGTATAATAATCCTTAATGAATAAAAAAATTTAGGAGACATTATGAAAAAGGTTGATATTTACACTGACGGAGCCTGTTCCGGAAATCCGGGCAAGGGCGGCGCAGGGGCTGTTCTTATGTATGGAGAACACAAAAAGGAAATGGCAGAGGGCTTTTTAAAAACCACCAACAACAGAATGGAGATTTACGCCGTAATAATGGCGCTTTCTGTCTTAAAAGTACCCTGTGAGGTTATGCTTTACAGCGACTCCCGCTATGTGGTTGACGCTATAAACAAGGGCTGGGTTAAAAAATGGAAGGCCAACGGTTGGATGAGAACAAAAACTGACAAGGCTCTTAACATTGACCTGTGGGAAAGGCTTTTGGAGCTTTTAGACATCCACAAAGTCACGTTTAACTGGGTTAAGGGTCATGCTTCAAACCCATACAACAACCGCTGCGATGAGTTAGCCACAGGGGCAATTAAGGGCGAAAATTTAAAAGAGGACGTAAACTATAAATGAGAAAAACAGTTGTTATAGGAGGCGGAGCCTCGGGTATGACTGCGGCAATAGCTGCCGCCGAAAAGGGCTCGGAGGTTGTTCTTCTTGAAAAAAACGAAAAATTAGGCAAAAAGCTTTTCATTACAGGAAAGGGCAGATGCAACCTGACAAATTTCTGTGATGAAGAAACCTTCATTAAAAATGTAATTTCGAACCCTTATTTTTTGTATTCGGCAATTTACACCTACGGCTGTAAGGACGTTATGGCTATGGTTGAGGGTGAAGGGGTTAAGCTTAAGGTTGAAAGAGGAAACAGGGTTTTTCCTGTTTCCGACAAGTCATATGACATTATAGATGCCTTTAAAAAGCGGCTTAAATCGGCAAAGGTTAAGATTGTTTTAAACTGCAATGTTAAGGAACTTAAGACAGAAAACGGACTGATTGTTTCCGCTGTTACAACGAAGGGCGAGTTTAAAGCCGACAGCTTTATTGTAGCTACCGGCGGCGTTTCCTACCCCTCTACAGGCTCAACGGGAGACGGCTATAAATTTGCGGAAAAGGCAGGGCATACCGTTACGGAAAGGTTTCCCTCACTTGTGGGGCTTAAGGCTGACAGCTTCTGCAGGTCTCTTGAGGGCTTAAGCCTTAAAAACGTGGCAATAACCGCCCTTGTGGAGGGAAAGACAGTCTATAAGGACTTCGGTGAAATGCTTTTCACAGGGGGAGGAGTCAGCGGTCCCGTTATACTTTCCGCCAGCAGCTATTTAACACAGCATATAGGCAAGGACGTTCAAATATTAATAGACTTTAAACCGGCACTGACATTCGAAGCTCTGGACAAAAGGATTTTGAGAGACTTTGAGGAATTTAAGAATAAGGAGTTTAAAAACGCACTTTTTAAGCTTTTGCCGAGTGCGATAATTCCCATAGTTATTAAAGCCGCCGATATTTCCGAGGAAAAACAGGTGAATTCCGTAACTAAGGAAGAACGTCACAGGCTTGTTAATACCTTGAAAGGCTTCAGACTTAACATTACGGGAACAGAGGGCTTTGAAAGGGCTGTTATAACAAAGGGTGGCGTCAATGTTAAGGAAATCGACCCCTCCACAATGGCTTCAAAGCTTATTCCAAACCTTTTCTTTTCGGGAGAGGTTTTGGACTGCGACGCCTTAACAGGGGGTTTTAATTTGCAGATTGCCTTTTCAACAGGCAGGCTTGCGGGAATGAATGCATAATGAAATTATAAAGAAAGATAAAAAAGATATAAAGGGAGGAATTTTTATGGCAACAAGGGCAATTAGAGGCGCTACTACCGTAAGAACCAACACGAGAGAAGAAATTATTTCCGAAACAGGGGTTATGCTTTTGGAAATGCTTGAAAGAAATTCAATTAAAAAAGAGGACGTTATAAGCGTAATTTTTACTGTTACAAGCGACTTAGACGCAGCCTTTCCGGCGACGGCAGCAAGAAGCATAGGCTTAACGAGAGCCGGTCTTTTGGACTTTCCCGAGCTTGATGTTACCGGCAGTCTTAAAATGTGTATAAGGGCTTTGATGTTTGTAGACAGTATAATGCCTCAAAGCGAGGTCAACCACGTTTATTTGAACAATGCCGTAGTTTTGAGAACCGACCTTTTAAAGAAGGAACACAGAGTTGCGGTGGCTCTTGACGGCCCTGCAGGATCGGGAAAAAGCACTATAGCCAAAATGGCGGCTAAGGAGCTGGGCTTTATTTATATCGACACAGGGGCTATGTACAGAAGCGTTGCTCTTTACTGTATAGACAAGGATGTTGACTATAACAACGAGGTTCAGGTTTTAAGGCAGCTTGACAACATAAACATAACCATTGAAAGCGCCAACAGGGAGCAGAGATATATTTTAAACGGAAACGATGTTACCGACCTTATAAGATCTCCCGAGGTTTCAGACGGAGCCTCTAAGGTAGCCGCATATAAGGCTGTCAGAGAAAAGCTTGTTGCCATTCAGAGAGAGCTTGCTTCAAAGCAAAGCGTTATTATGGACGGCAGAGACATAGGCACGAATGTTTTGCCCAAAGCCGAGGTTAAGGTCTTTATGACAGGAGAGGTTGAAGAAAGGGCAAGACGCAGATATGAAGAGCTTCACCTTAAGGGAATGGCTGTTACTTTTGAAGAAATTTTAGAGGATATTAAAAAACGTGACTATAATGACAGCCACAGAGAATATAACCCCCTGAGACAGGCTGACGATGCGGTTCTTTTGGATACCACCCATATGTCAGTTGAGGAAGTAAAGGATTACATTGTTGCCGAGGTTAAGAAATATATAAAGGACATTTAAAAGAGGTATAATAATATATGGAAGTTATGTTAGCAAAAACCGCAGGCTTCTGCCCCGGGGTTAAAAGAGCCGTTGAGACGGTTTACAGAGATATAGGCAAGACAAAAATGTATACCTACGGACCTATTATTCACAACAGGATAGTAACGGACGATTTGGAGGAAAAGGGAGTTTTTGCCATTGACAGCCTTGAGGAAGCGGAGAAAGGCTCTACAATCGTCATTCGCTCCCACGGGGTTCCCCCCGAGGTTTACACTGAAATAGAAGAAAAGGGTTTTAAATATGTAGATTTAACCTGTCCCTATGTTAAAAAAATTCACAACATAGTCAGAGAAAATTATCTTGAGGGGCGGAAAATTATTATCGTGGGCAACCCTTCACACCCGGAGGTTAAGGGCATAAACGGATATTCCGACAATACGGCGGTTATAATAGAAGAAAAGAATGCTCTTAAGGATATTGACCTTAAAGAAAAATATTCCCTTGTAGTTCAGACTACATTTAACACAGCCGTTTTTGAAGAAATAAAGAAAAGTATTCCCCCCGAAGCGGACGTAAGAGTTTTTAACACAATCTGCAGCGCAACCTCTGCGAGACAGTCGGAAGCCGTTGAAATTGCAAAACAGGCTGATGTAATGATAGTTTTGGGGGATAAAAACAGCTCAAATACCCAAAAACTTTATAACATGAGCAAAATGTTCTGCGAAAATACATTTTTGTTTGAAAAAATTTGCATAAAACAGTTGAAATGTTTCAAAAAAAATGTTAGAATAGGAATAACAGCCGGAGCGAGTACACCGCCCGGTATAATCGAGGAGGCAATAAAGACCATGAGTGATGAAAACAAAACATTTGAAGAAATGCTTAACGCTAACGACAACTTCAGCTTAAGAAGCGGCAGAGTTGTTAAAGGAACTGTTATCAGCGTTAACGACAAGGGCGAGGTATTCGTTAATGTGGATTTCAAATATGAAGGCATCATAGCCAGAAGCGAATTTTCAGACGATGCCGATGTAAATCCTGCAGACGTTGTTAAGCCCGGCGACGAAATCGACGTTTATATCAAGAGAGTAAACGATAACGAGGGCGTTGTTGAGCTTTCAAAGAAGTACTGCGACAAGTCCAAAAACTTTGAAGCACTTCAGGAAGCTTTTGAAAACAACACAGTTGTTACAGGTAAGGTTAAGAACGTTGTTAAAGGCGGTCTTATCGTTAATATTATGGGCGAGAGAGTTTTCGTACCCTCTTCTCAGGTTTCAAACAGATTCGTTGAAGATCTTAACAAGTTTGTAGGCGAAGAGCTTGACTTCAATATTATCGAATGCACAGATAAGCCCAAGAGACGTATCGTAGCAGGCAGACGTGCCCTTGTTGAAAAGCAGATTGAAGAAAGAAAGCAGCAGCTTTTCGAGTCTCTTGAAGTTGGTTCAAGAGTAGAAGGTACTGTAAGCCGTATCGTTGAGTTCGGCGCATTCGTTGACTTAGGCGGCGTTGACGGACTTATCCACATCTCAGAAATGAGCTGGGGCAGAGTTAAAAAGGTTTCTGACATTCTTTCAAGAGGCGACAAGGTTGTTGTTACTATTCTTGACATTAACAAAGAAAAGGGCAAGATTTCACTTTCTCTTAAAGACATTAACGCTAACCCCTGGAACACAGCCGCTGAAAAATATGCAGTGGGCAACATTGTAACAGGCAAGGTTGTAAGAATGGTTTCCTTCGGCGCATTTGTTGAGCTTGAAGAAGGTATCGACGGTCTTGTTCACATTTCTCAGATTGCTTTTAAGCATGTTGAGAAGCCTGAGGACGAGCTTTCAATCGGTCAGGAAATTACTGCTAAGGTTACTGAGCTTGATCTTGAAAATAAGAAGATCAGCTTGAGCATTAAGGCTGCTGCCGATAAGAACGCAAAGGCTGAAGAAGCTGCAGAAGAAGCTCCCGTTGAGGAGTAATCTTCAGAGTTGAATTTTGAATAATTTCAATTAATAAAAACAGCGTTTTCGTTTTGAAGACGCTGTTTGCCTTGTAACAAATTTTCTAGCCTCCCCTTGAGGGGAGGTGCCGCTTGCACTGATTTTTGAAAAAAACAGTGCAAGCGGCGGAGAGGTGAAAAATTTTCAAGTGAGGTTTTATTATGATAACTGCCGTTAATGCCGCTTATATTTACAATTCAAATACCGATAACCCTCACAAAGCCTTAGACGGTGTAAGCTTTAAGGCAAAAGAGGGTCAGGCAGTCTGTATTTTAGGCTCCAACGGCTCGGGAAAGTCTACCTTAGCCAAGCTTTTAAACGGACTTTACACCCCCTCAGAGGGCGAGGTTTGGGTTTTCGGCAAAAACACTGCCAAGGACGATCCTTGGGAAATAAGGCAGACCTGCGGAATGGTTTTTCAAAACCCCGACAATCAAATTGTAGCAAGCATTGTTGACGAGGACATAGCCTTCGGGCTTGAAAATTTAGGGGTTAACCCCTCCGAAATGGAAGGCAGAATTAAATCAGCCTTAAGGGTTGTGGGTATGCCGGAGTTTTTGAAGCATTCCACCCAAAACCTTTCGGGCGGACAGAAGCAGAAAGTAGCCATTGCCGGAATTTTCGCTATGAAGCCCAAATGCATAATTTTGGACGAAGCCACGTCTATGCTTGACCCGTCAGGGCGAAAGGCTGTCCTTGACGCCGTTTTTAAGCTAAAACGTGACTACGGTATAACGGTTATTATGATTACCCATTTTATAGAAGAAGCGGCTCTCTGCGACTATGTTTATATAATTTCCGACGGAAAAAATGCAGCTCAAGGGGAAGCGAAAGAGGTTTTGAAACAGGGGGAGCTTCTTAAAAGCTGCGGACTTGAAGAGCCTTTGTCTGTTTATATGGAAAGACTTTTGGGCTTAGAAAGCGAGGTCATATCGGAAAAGGAGCTTGCAAGGCGGATTTTCGATAAATACGGAAGCTTTCATATTAATGAAGAAACTGAAAAGACAATGAACGAAAAAGAAGCTGTTATTGAGGTAAAGGATCTTTCCTATAAATATGAAGGAACAGAGGAAAATGCCTTGACGTCCGTCAGCTTCGGCGTTCCAAAAGGCAGCTTTACCTCCGTAATAGGTCATACAGGATCGGGAAAAAGCACTCTTCTCCGCTGTCTTAACGGACTTTATAAGCCACAAAAGGGCGAAATTCTCTACAAGGGCAAAAGTATTTCACAGGTTAAGGACATTCGCTTTAAGGTTGGGGTTGTTTTCCAAAATCCCGACTATCAGCTTTTTGAGGAAACTGTCTTAAAAGACGTTATGTTCGGTGCGCTGAATATGGGACTATCTGAGGAAGAAGCAAAAGACAGGGCGGTTAAGGCTCTTTCCCTAGCGGCGTTTCCTCTTGACAAGGCGGAAAGACCTCCTTTTGAGCTTTCGGGAGGAGAAAAAAAGAGAGCCGCACTTGCCGGAATTTTGGTTATGGAGCCTGAGGTTTTGGTTCTTGATGAGCCTGCTGCCGGGCTTGACCCCAAAGGACGGCGTGAAATTTTGAAAACAGTTAAAAGCATACAAAAAACAGGGGTTACAGTCATTATGGTTAGCCACAGTATGGAGGACGCAGCGGAGCTTTCGGACTATGCGGTTATACTTAAGGACGGAAGTGTTCTTAAAAAGGGACTTCCCTCGGAAATTTTTAACGACGGTGATAGTCTGCGCTCCGCAGGGCTTGACAGACCTAAAATCAGCCTTTTAAAGGACGAGCTTGAAAAGCTGGGAATAACTCTTCCAAAAGGCTGCTTTTCACCAAAACAGGCGGCAAAATTAATTCTTGAAAATACTTAACAGGCGGAATAAATTATGTATATAACTATAGGTCAATATTATCCCTCAAGGTCATTTGTTCACAGTCTTGACCCACGGGGAAAGGTTATATTTTTGTTTTTATATGTAATAGGGCTTTTTTTGTGTCGTTCTCCCTTGAACTGGTGCTTGGCGGTGCTGATTCTCGCTTTTGCCCTTAAGCTTTCAAGGGTGCCTTTTAAGCTGCTTTTAAAAGGGCTTAGGGGAGTTATGTTTTTAATAATTTTTACCGTTCTTATAAACATTTTTTTCACAAAGGACGGAACAGTGCTTTTGAAAGCCGGATTTATTACCATAACCGATGAGGGGCTGATTACCGCCCTGCGAACATTTCTGCGTCTATGCATACTTATAATAATGTCATCGGTTTTAACCCTGACCACAACATACCTTGCTTTGGCTGAAGCTATCGAAAGCTTTCTGAAGCCCTTTAAAAGAGTGGGGCTTCCGGCACACGAAATAGCTATGATGATAACTATTGCTTTAAGGTTCATACCTACGATTTTTGATGAGCTTGAAAAAATAAAGCTTGCTCAAATGTCGAGAGGGGCAACCTTTGACGAGGGCAGCTTTTTAGACAAGGCTAAGGCTATGATTCCTCTTTTGATACCTCTTTTTGTTTCGGCTTTCAGAACCGCCGATAATTTGGCAGTGGCTATGGAGGCAAGGTGCTACAGAGGGGATATAGGCAGAACACGCTACAGAAGGTTGATTTTTGAAAGAAAAGATTATTTTGTTATGTGCTTGGGAGCGGCTTTTGCCTTAATTATTGCTTTTTTAAGATTTTTCGGGATGTGATTATATGAAGAGAATGCTTTTAAAAATTGCCTATGACGGAACGGACTATTTCGGCTGGCAAAGGCAGAACAATTTTATAACCGTTCAGCAGAGAGTTGAGGAGGGGCTTTCCGAGCTTCTGAAAACCGACATAACAGTCAGAGGCTCTTCACGAACCGACACAGGGGTTCACGCAATGGCTCAGGGGGTTCTGTTTCAGGGGGATTTTACAATCCCGGCGGAAAATTTTCCCTTTGCTTTAAACTCATTTCTGCCCGATGACATAGTTTGCCGAGGGGCTTATATTGTGGATGAGGATTTTCACCCCCAGTACAGCGTTATTCAAAAGACCTACAGATACAGAATTTATAACGGCAGATTTAAAGACCCTCTTATGTCACGCTATTCCGAGTTTGTGCCGAAAGAGCTTGATTTTGAAAAAATGAAGCAAGCCTGCCCCTTTTTCGTGGGAAAACACGATTTTAAAGCCTTTTGCGCCAGCGGTTCTACGGCAAAAACCACAAAAAGAGAAATTTTTGCCTTGACGGCGGTAAAAAATCAAAATATAATAGATATAGAGGTAACGGGAAACGGCTTTTTATATAACATGGTAAGAATTCTGTCGGGAACTCTTGTAGATATCGGCTTGGGCAAAATCGACCCCTTAAGGGTACCCGATATTATATTAAGCTGCGACAGAACCAAAGCAGGCAAAACCCTTTCACCGAAGGGGCTGACGCTTATGGAGATAGTATATAAGGATATAGATTTTTAAGATTTACGGAGGTCACTATGGAAAATAATTCTGCCCCCCAAAGGCTTAACAGAAGCGAAAGAGCTAAAAGAAGAGAAGAAAAGCGTGCAGCGGAAGCCAAAAAAAGAACTTTAAGATTTTTTAAATTAGGCTGTTCCGGCATATTTTTGATTATTTTTATTGTAATTGTTATTTTTCTCTTGAGAACCTATTCTCTTTTTTCACACGCAAGAGACGGTCTTTTAAACACCGATGAGCAAAAGGGAAAGGAAGAAATCGTTGCGGAAATTGTTATACCCGAAGGGGCGACCTTAAGGGATATTTCACTGCTTTTATATGACGAGGGAATTATAGAGTCTCCTTTCTTTTTCAGGTGGAAATGCAATGTTGAGGACTATGCCTACAGCTTTAATTACGGAACTTTTACCGTTTCAAGCTATATGAGCTTTATAGAGCTTGCAGAGTGTCTTTCGGGAGCAGGGGACGACGAGGGCTATTTTAAGCTTACGGTAATTGAAGGCGAGAGCATTTTTGATATTGCGGAAAAGCTTGAAGAAGCGAGCATTTGCTCACAGGATGAATTTTTCGAGGTTTGCGAAACAGGCGAATTCGACTATGAATTTATAGACGAAATTCCGGTCAGAGAAAACAGGCTTGAGGGCTATCTTTTCCCGGATACATATTTTGTCGAATATGATATGACCCCCTGGCAGGTTGTGAATATGATGTTAAGCAACTTTAATACTAAGGTCTATGAAGGGGTTTATGCAGATGCGGTTAAGGGTGAATATTCTCTTGACGATATTGTTATAATAGCGTCTATAATAGAGAAGGAAATTAAGTACGATGAGGAAAGAGCGATTGCGGCTTCCGTAATTTACAACCGCCTTAATATAGGAATGAAGCTTCAAATGGACGCAACGGTTCTCTATGCTTCGGGAGAAAATAAAAGCCGTGTATGGGAGTCAGATACCGAAATCGAGTCGGAATATAACACATATTACGTAGACGGTCTGCCTATAGGACCTATCGGCAACGCAGGTTTAAGCTCCTTTGAGGGAGCTTTGAACCCGGCGGAAACCGACTATATTTATTACGTTTTGGAAAATTCCGAAACGGGACAGCATTATTTTACTGCGGATTATGACGACTTTTTGAGAGCCAAAGAGCAGTATATTTCGGGGCTTTAAGCTATGGTTATAAAAGATGAGAATTTACTTAATTATATAAATGAGGTTCTGCCCCTGAGAAAAGGAATTTTGGGAGAGGTTCAGAAGTACGGCTATGACAATGACTACCCCATAATTCCCAAAGACAGCGTTGCCCTTATGTCCGTTGTTTTGTCTCTTATTTCTCCTAAGGAGATTTTGGAGCTGGGCACTGCAATAGGCTTTTCAGCCTGTTTTATGTCTGACTTTCTCCAAAAGGGCGGAAAGGTCACAACGGTGGACAGATACCCTCAAATGATTGAAGAAGCTAAGGAAAACATTAAACGGCTTAATAAAACCGACTGCATAAGAATGATTGAGGGGGATATAAACGAGGTTGTTTCCTCTTTGACAGGTCAGTTTGACGTGATTTTTATGGACGGCGGCAAGGGGCAGTATATTAATATTCTGCCGGACTGCCTAAGGCTTTTGAGAACAGGCGGAATTTTAATAGCCGACGATATTCTTCTTGACGGAGAAATAGGCAGCGACAGACTGTCAGTTAAACGGCGCAACAGAACCACATGGACAAGGCTCAGAGAATTTATAGACGCCTTGGTCAATAATGAAAGCCTTGAAACAAGTATTTTGACCGTCGGCGGAGGTATGGCGCTCTGCCGAAAGGTGAAATAATGTTGTGGCTTTAAATAATGGTGATACTTATGGAAGCCGACAAGCCTCCCCTTGAGGGGAGGTGGCGCACGAAGTGCGTCGGAGAGGTGAAGTTCGGCAGAAAGCAGTTTAACTAAAGGGGAGCCTTTGCTAAAATGTCAAAAATAAATTGAAATGGTGACTACAATGAAAAAACCTGAAATTTTAGCCCCGGCAGGGGATTTGGAAAAGCTTAAAATTGCCGTAAACTACGGCGCAGACGCTGTATATATGGGCGGAGAAAGCTATAGCCTTCGAGCAAAGGCGAAAAACTTTTCTTATGAGGATATGGCAGAGGGTATACGCTATGCCCACGAAAGAGGGGTAAAGTGTTATATAACCGCAAATATTTTTGCCCGAAACGCCGATGTAGACGCAATGGGGGAATATTTTAAGGCGGTTGAAGCTATGGGGGCTGATGCCGTTTTGGTTTCCGACCCGGGTGTATTTTCCGTGGCAAGAGCCGCAGCACCCTCTTTGGATATTCACATAAGCACTCAGGCAAACAATACCAACTATATGACAGCTGAATTTTGGAAGAGCTTAGGCGCAAGCCGAATTGTTCTTGCAAGGGAGCTTTCATTAAAGGAAATTAAGGCTGTCTGTGAAAAAACGGATATTGAAACTGAGATTTTTGTCCATGGGGCAATGTGCATTTCGTATTCAGGCAGATGTCTCCTTTCCGCCTATTTTACAGGCAGAGACGGAAACAGAGGAGCCTGCACTCACCCCTGCCGCTGGAAATATTATATAACCGAAGCCACAAGAGAAGGGGAGTATCTCCCAGTAGAAGAGGACAGCAGAGGAACATATATTTTCAACTCAAAGGATTTATGTATGATTGAGCATATTCCCGAACTGGTTGAAAGCGGCGTTTCGAGCCTTAAAATAGAGGGCAGAATTAAAACTGCCTATTATGCGGCGGTTACTGTGAGAGCTTATCGTGAAGCTTTGGACGATTATTTCAAAGACCACAAGCTTTATGAAAGCAAGAAGGAATATTATTTGAATGAGCTTAAAAAGGCAAGCTATCGGGGCTTTACAACAGGCTTCTTTTTCGGAAACCCCACAGCAGAGTCACAGGTCTACACAGATTCCGCATATATCAAAACCTATGATTTTGTGGGGCTTGTTAAGGAATATGACCCCAAAACGGGCTTTGCACTTATTGAGCAGAGAAACAGATTTTTCAAGGGGGACACAATAGAGTTTTTAAGAGCAGGAGAAGAAAATTTTTCTCAGACCTTAGACGAAATTTATGACCTTGAGGGAAACAGCCGGGAAAGTGCGCCCCACGCCCAGGAGCTTTTGAAAATAAAGGTTGATAAACCTCTTAAGCCTATGGACATTTTAAGAAAAGAAAAATAAATTTTTGTTTATTAATACAATGGGGCGG
>JAJBVU010000213.1:12317-14645 GCA_020859645.1 Eubacterium sp.
AAATTTGCGGCAAAAATTTCGTTAAATCGTCCGTTGACTTTTTTTAATAATGATGTTAAAATTTATTCCATTATTAAAAATATTTATAGAACATTAACGACACATGTGGCGCTTTGCGTGTAAATCTGATTACGGCACAAAGCTAATACCATATGTGTTTTTATGTGCTCTAAAAACAGGAGGATTATTTATGCAGGAAAACAATTATTTGGGAACCGAGCGTCTGGGTACTCTTTTAAGAAAGTTTGCCGTACCATGCATCTGTTCCCTCATTATTTCGTGTCTTTACAATATTGTTGACCAAATTTTCGTAGGCAACGGCGTAGGCTATTTAGGCAACGCCGCCACAGGTGTTATTTTCCCCATTACCGTTATAGGCTGGGGCGCTTCACTGCTTTTCGGCGACGGAGCCGCCGCCGCTTTAAGCGTGTCTTTGGGCAGAAACAACACCGAGGACATTCATAAAACAGTAGGAAACGCAATTTTAGGCTCATTTCTTTCCGGTATTGTTATTATTGCCATTTGCTATATTTTAGGCGACAGACTTCTTATGACTATAGGCGCAACCGAGGCAAACCTTACTCTTGCCAGAGATTACGGCTATATTGTCTTTGCTATGATGCCCTTTGCACTTGTTCAGAACACATTGGCTTCGATTATTCGTGCTGACGGAAGTCCCAAATATGCTATGGGGGCTATGATTGTAGGCGCACTTCTTAATATCGTAGGCGACCCTCTTGCAATCTTTGTTTTGGATATGGGTATCAAGGGTGCAGCTTATGCCACTATCGTAGGTCAGTTTGTAAGCTTTTTAATCTGTGCCGCATACCTTACAAGAAGCAAAACCTTCAAGTTTTCACTTAAAAGCCTTGTTCCCGACGGATCTCAGCTTAAAAGAATTTCGTCCTTGGGCGTTTCAAGCTTTTTAACACAGTTTTCAATAGTTGTTATTACTGTAGTAAATAACGTCTTGCTTGTAAGCTACGGTGCAAAATCAATTTACGGCGCAGATATACCTCTTGCCGCATTCGTAGTTATAATGAAGCTTTTCCAAATCGTTCTTAATATTGCCATAGGCATTGCCGCAGGGGCTCAGCCTATTGCGGGCTATAACTACGGCGCAGAAAACTATCAGCGTGTAAGAGAGCTTTTAAAGCTTATAATTAAGTGGACTGCAGTCGTTTGTATTGTCTGCACAGTTCTCTTTGAAGCTGTTCCCGGTATATTCATTCGTATGTTCGGTGCAGACAGCGAGCTTTATACACAGTTTGCAATCTTGTGTATGCGTATATACCTTTCCCTTATTGTGTTTACCTGTCTCCAAAAGGTTTGCGCTATTTTCCTGCAGTCAATAGGCCACGCCAAAGCCGCAGCACCTCTTTCAATACTCCGTGACGCATTGTTAGTGGTATTTTCACTCATTCTGCCTATTGCCTTAGGCGTAACGGGTATTTTCTGGGCAGCACCTCTTGCAGACTTAATAGCCATAGTTATTACAGCAGGTGTTATGGTTCGCCTTTGGAAGCAGCTTAAACAGCAGGAAAAGGGCGAAACAGAGGAAAGCGTTCTTTACCCCTCAAAGGAAGGTGTTATTGTAACTATTTCAAGAGAACACGGCTCAGGGGGAAAGCGTATCGGTCAGCTTGTGGCTGAAAAGCTTGGGGTTCACTGCTATTATAAGGAAATGGTTGCCCTTGCAGCTAAGGAAAGCGGTCTTTCAAAGGAATTTATTTCCGGCATTAACTCAAATGAAAATGCCGTAATGAAGGAGCTTTACTTAAGCACAAACGCAGTTCAGAGAGCAGTTTCCGCACAGGATAAGGCAATCCGTCTTATTGCGGATAAGGGTTCTTGTGTAATCGTAGGCAGAGCCGCTGACTATGTTTTGAGAAAATATAAGAACGTAATTCGTGTGTTTATTTACGCTCCCGAGGAATATAAAATTAACAAGGTTATGGAGATTTACGGAGACACTAAGGAACAGGGAAAGCAGAATGTCCGCCGTTCCGACTCCGCAAGATCAGCCTATTATAAGAGCATTTCCGGCAGAAGCTGGGGTTCTCCTCACGATTATGAGCTTTGTATCGACAGCTCAATAGGCTCTGAAGCCGCCGCAGACGTAATTTTAAGCTACATCAAAAATATTTCGGCTTCGGAAAAGTGATTGTAAGCCTTATATATGTTGAAATATTACAAAAATTAGGTTATTTTGAAGGAAAAATTTTATTAATTGGGTCTTGTTTTTTTTGAAACACTGTGTTATAACAATATTTATATTTGTTAGATTATTTATATATGCTGTTAAATTGAATATTAAAGAAGTTAAAC
>JAJBVU010000213.1:14655-34681 GCA_020859645.1 Eubacterium sp.
GGGAAACCTTTCAGGGAGCTTAAAACAGAGACTGAAATTTTAAGTATCGACACAATTGCGTGAATAACACCCGGGAGCCTGTACCCCAAAGAGAAATAATAATTTCTCCGGTAGGCTTACACGAATTGCTCACGTTAAGAGCATTAAGTGGCAGAAGGAGCTGCCGATTTAGGTGGTACCACGGTGGTATTATGTATATTATCGTCCTAAGACGCTGTTTGGCGTTTTAGGACTTTTTTAATTTAAGGAGATGATTTTATGAAAACCGTTGACGGGAAGAACATTAAGCGGGATTTATGCCTTTTTGACATTCTTAAGCTTAAAGAGGATGAACGTGAAGGAATTTATACCCACGGCACAGTCTACAGCATAAGGGATATCGGGGGAATTACTTTTATTATACTGAGAAAAATAAACGGTCTTATTCAGTGCGTTTACGACAAAAAGGGCACTGAAGAGGAAAAGAAGATTTTGAGAGTTGAAAACTCCGTCAGAGTTAAGGGAAATTTGGTTGAAAACGAAAAGGCACCTCACGGGCTTGAAATTTTGGTTGAGGACATAGAGCTTATTTCAGTACCGGAAAAGGAACTGCCTATTAAGGTAAACGATTATAAGCTTGACATTGCTCTTGAAAATGAAATAGCGGTTCGTCCCATAATTTTGAGAAACGAAAGAAGAAGAAGCACATTCAAGATTGAAGAGGGTTTAGTCAGGGGCTTCAGAAAATATCTCGAAGGCAATGACTTTACTGAAATTTTCTCCCCTAAAATCGTTGCTGCCGGTGCAGAGGGCGGTTCAAACATATTCAAGCTTGAATATTTCGGAAAGAAGGCTTATCTTGCCCAAAGCCCTCAGTTTTATAAGCAGACACTTATTCCCGTTTATGAGAGAGTTTTCGAAATTGCTCCTGTTTTCAGAGCCGAAAAGCATAACACAATGAGACACTTAAACGAATATATAAGTGTTGACTTTGAAATGGGCTTTATAAAGGACTTTTATGACGTAATCAATATGGAAACGGGTATGATAAAATTTGCCTTAAGCTATCTTAAGGAAAACTATAAGGACTATTTGGATATTGTCAAAGCCGATGTTCCGGAGTTTGACACTATTCCCTGTGTAACCTTTAAAGAGGCTAAGGAAATGGCTTCCGCCAAGTACAACAGACCCATTCGTGACCCCTATGACCTTGAGCCGGAAGAGGAAAGGCTTATCGGTCAGCTTTTCAAAGAGGACTATGACAGCGATTTTGTTTTCGTAACACACTATCCCGTTAAAAAGCGTCCCTTCTATGCTATGGACGACCCCGAAAACCCAAAATATACATTAAGCTTCGACCTTTTGTTCAGGGGTATGGAGGTTACTACAGGCGGTCAGAGAATACACAATTATAAGGATCAGGTTGAAAAAATGAAGAGCAAGGGTCTTGACCCGGCTGACTTCGAAAGCTATCTTATGCTTCATAAATACGGCTGTCCTCCTCACGGCGGACTGGGTATGGGTCTTGAAAGATTTACTATGCAGCTTATAGGGCTAAAAAACATAAGACAGACATCAATGTTCCCCAGAGACACACTGAGACTTGTTCCGTAAAATTCAGAAAGGTTAGATGAAAATGATAATAGACGATAAACTTATAGCTTATTTGGAAGAGCTTTCAAGGCTTCATTTAAGCGATGACGAAAAAGAAAGGGCAAAGGCAGACCTGTCGAAAATCATAAGCTACGTAAACAAATTAAGCGAGCTTGACACAGAGGGTCTTGAAGCTATGAGCCACCCCTTTGACTATACAAACAATTTCAGAATCGACGAGGCTAAGCCCTCTTTCGACAGAGAGCTTATATTGAAAAATGCGCCTAAGAGCAAGGACGGCTGCTTCTTAGTGCCTAAAACAGTTGAATAAAGGAGGGGCTTATAATGGATTTTTATGATAAAACAGCCCTTGAAACAGGTGCTTTAATAAAATCGGGGAAAATAAGCTCACCCGAAGTCACAAAGGCATATATAGAAAAAATAAAGTCAGCGGACAAAGAAATTAACAGCTTTGTAACCGTTCTTGAAGAGGACGCCTTAAAACAGGCTGAAGAGGTTCAGGCGAAAATTGACAAGGGCGAGCTTAGTTCACCCTTAGCCGGGGTTCCCGTTGCCATAAAGGACAACATCTGCACAAAGGATATTCTTACAACCTGTTCTTCAAAAATGCTTTACAACTTTAAGCCCCCCTACAATGCCTGTGTTGTTGAAAAGCTTAAGGCTCAGGGAGCGGTTATTGTAGGCAAGACAAATTTGGACGAGTTCGCTATGGGCGGCTCAACGGAGACTTCATATTACGGAGTTACCAAAAACCCCTTTAACACAAACAGAGTTTCAGGCGGTTCCTCCGGCGGTTCGGCGGCGGCTGTTGCCGCAGGGCTTGTTCCCTATGCATTGGGCTCAGATACAGGCGGCTCAATCCGTCAGCCCTGTTCCTTCTGCGGCGTCAGTGGAATTAAGCCTACCTACGGCGGAGTTTCACGCTATGGGCTTGTGGCTTTTGCTTCTTCTCTTGACCAAATAGGACCTATCGGAAAGGACATTAAGGACTGCGCCGAGATTTTAAAGGCTGTTTCAGGTCACGATGAAAGAGACTCAACCTCTATAAAGGGCTTTTCCTATGACTTTTCGGAAAGCTTCGAAGGCGACCTTAAGGGAATGAAAATAGGTGTTCCCACAAACTACTACGGAGAGGGTCTTGACAGTCAGGTCAGAGCAGCTGTTCTTTCAGCCTGTGTTAAGCTTAAAGAGCTTGGTGCTGAAGTCATTGAATTTGAAATGCCCATTGTTGATTACGCTATCCCTGCCTACTATATTATAGCCTGTGCGGAGGCAAGCTCAAACTTAAGCCGTTATGACGGAATTAAATACGGCTACCGCAGCGAAAAGGGCGAAAGCCTTTTAGATGTTTTCTTTAACTCCAGAAGCGAGGGCTTCGGAATGGAGGTTAAGCGCCGTATAATGCTTGGCTCATTCGTTTTAAGCTCAGGATATTTCGACGCATATTACAAGAAAGGCTTACAAGTCAGAGGTCTTATTAAAAAGAGCTTTAACGAAGCCTTTGAAAAATGCGATATGATACTTTCGCCTGTTGCGCCTACAACGGCTTACAGAATAGGCGAAAACGTTTCCGACCCCTTAAAGATGTATTTGGGCGATATTTACACTGTTTCCGTAAACCTTGCAGGCATTCCCGCCGTTTCTCTGCCCTGCGGCTTTGACAGCGACGGTCTGCCCATAGGTATGCAGCTTATAGGTCAAAGCTTTTCAGAAGCTAAGCTTGTAAAGGCAGGCTATGCTTATCAGCAGGCTACGGAATATCACAAAAAAACATTTGAAGCTATGAAAGGAGGAAGATTTTAATGGCTTGGGAAACTGTTATAGGTCTTGAGGTTCACGTTGAACTCAGTACAAAGTCAAAAATTTTCTGCTCCTGTACTACGGAGTTCGGCGGAGAGCCAAACACTCACGTCTGCCCCGTCTGCAGCGGTCTGCCCGGGGTTTTGCCTACGCTCAACAAAAGTGTTGTGGAATTTGCGGTTAAAACAGGGCTTGCTGCCAACTGTGAGATTACAAGATATAATAAATTCGACAGAAAAAATTATTTTTACCCCGACCTGCCTAAGGCTTATCAGGTAAGCCAGCTTTATCTGCCTATTTGCCGAAACGGTCATATAGACATTGAGGTAAACGGCGTTAAAAAGGCAATCGGCATACACGAAATTCATATGGAAGAGGACGCAGGAAAGCTTGTTCACGACCCGTGGTCTGACTCGACTATGGTAGACTATAACCGCTGCGGTGTTCCTCTTTTGGAGATTGTTTCAGAGCCTGATTTCAGAAACGGCGATGAGGTTATTGCCTATCTTGAAAAGCTCAGAGACACACTTATTTATTTGGGCGTTTCCGACTGTAAAATGCAGGAGGGCTCAATGAGAGCAGACGTAAACCTGTCAGTCCGTCCCGTCGGTCAAACCGAAATGGGTACAAGAACGGAAATGAAAAACATAAACTCATTTAAGGCTATAAGCAGGGCAATCGTCTATGAGTCAAAGAGACAGATTGAACAAATCGAAATGGGAAAGCGTGTTATTCAGGAGACACGCCGCTGGGACGAAAACAAGGACGCAACCTATGCAATGCGTTCAAAGGAAAACGCTCAGGATTACCGCTATTTTCCGGAACCCGACCTTCTGCCAATAGAGATTTCGGAAGAGTGGATTGAAAAGGCTAAGGCTGAAATGCCGGAGCTTGCAGACGCTAAGAGAGTACGTTATGTAAAAGAATTAGGTCTTTCGGAGTATGACGCAAAGGTTTTGACAGCGGAACACGATTTGGCAATTCTCTTTGAAGAGGCTTCGGCTATCTGCAATGAGCCTAAAGAGGTCTGCAACCTTATAATCGGCGAGCTTATGAGACTTATAACCGAAGCTCAGACAAGCGCAGACAAAATTTCGATTTCCCCTGAAAAGACTGCGAGAATTATAACCCTTACGGTAGAGGGAAAAATTAACAGAAACGCCGAAAAAGAGGTTTTCGAAGCTGTCTTTAAGGAAGATGTTGACCCCGATGAATACATTAAGGAAAAAGGGCTTATGATGCTTAATGACGACAGTCTTGTTTCCGACACTATTGACGAGGTTATTAAAAATAACCCCAAATCAATCGAGGACTATAAGGGCGGAAAGCAAAAGGCTTTCGGCTTCTTGGTGGGTCAGACTATGAGAGCCCTTAAGGGCAAGGCAAACCCCCAAAGCGTAAATAAAATTTTAAAAGAAAAATTGGATAAACTTTAAAATCAGTTTAATACAAATGGAAATTGCTCCACCTCTCAGTCATACACTAATTTTTTATAAAAATTAGTGTATGACAGCTCCCCTCAAGGGGAGCCTTGTCGGCGAAGGAAAAGCTTTCTAAACATTTAATCGGGTATGATTTCATGCCCGATTTTTTGCGTTATACCCAAATATTCCATTTTTTAATAAAAAAGCTTGACATTAATGCGGTTTGGTTATATACTTTGAATATCAAATATTTTGATTTTCAAAGGAAATGCCGCAGCTTGTGATATTGCGGTGTTTTTTGGGAGGTGAATGTTATTGAAAAAATCTCTTATCGATGTTAATACTCTGTTTTTCGGGCTGTATAACGATATTCAGAGGGCTGAGGACGAAGCTCAGAAAAAGGGCGTCTTTAAAGACCTGTCTTTAGCCGAGATACATACCATTGAAGCCATAGGTATGTACGGCGCCAAGTCTATGAGCGAGGTTTCACAAAAGCTGGATGTTACAATGGGTACCTTAACAGTGAGTATTAAGAACCTTGTGGCTAAGGGCTATGTTGACAGAAAACGGTCTGAAACAGACAGACGGCACGTTCTTGTTTCACTGACGAATACAGGCCGCCTTATGTACAGAGTACATCAGAAGTTTCATCTTGAAATGATTAAGGCTGCCGTTGTGGGCTTAAGCGAATATGAGGCGGAGGTCGCCAAAAATGTGCTTGAGCGGATAAACGGCTTTATTAATGAAAGATACAGAAATAAAATACAAGGAGAAGTATTATGACAAGGTCAAAAATTGTAGGCTTTGAGAGAGAGCTTCCCGAGTTTACGGCGGACAACTTCGATTTGTCAAAGATAGTGGATACCTCTGACGAATGGATAACCTCCAGAACGGGCATAAGCCGCAGGCATATATCAACGGAGCAGAACACCTCCGACCTGTGTATTGCCGCTGCCGACAGGCTTCTTAAAAAAGCGGGGTGGGAACCCGAAACTGTGGACTTGGTTATCGTGGGGACGGTTACCCCCGACTATCAAACCCCCAGCACAGCCTGTCTTGTTCAGGCGGCTTTAGGGCTTGAAAATGCCTTTTGCTTCGACTTATCAGCTGCCTGTTCGGGCTTTATTTATTCCCTTTCGGCTGCCGATAAGTTTATAAAAGCCGGAGGGGTCAAACGAGCGATTGTTTTGGGCGGTGAAACTCTTTCCAAAATAACCGACTGGAGCGACCGTTCCACCTGCGTTCTTTTCGGCGACGGGGCCGGAGGAGTTCTGCTTGAAGCAACAGACGAGGACTGCGGTATTCTTTTTGAGGATATTCACTCCGACGGAAAAAAGGGAGAAGCCCTTACGGCAGGCTACCGTGAAAACCGAAACCCTTATTTTAAAGGGGAACCCCACGGCGGCGAATTTATAGAAATGAACGGCAGAGAGGTTTTCACCTTTGCCACAAGAAAGGTTCCCGAAAGCATTAAACATGTGCTTGAAGCTACAAACACATCTCCCGATGATATTAAATATGTGGTTCTTCACCAGGCAAACACCAGAATAAACGAGGTTATAGCAAGAAAGCTTAAAATGCCCCACGAAAAGTTCTATTCCAATATAGAAAGAACGGGCAACACCTCAGGAGGGTCTGTTCCCATAGCTTTGGCGGATATGGAGAGCGAAGGACTTCTTGAAAAGGGAGACAAAATTATTATTTCGGGCTTCGGCGGAGGGCTTACATGGGCTACAATGCTTATAGAGCTTTAAGGAGTAATTTATATGATTTTTGAAAAAATCAGAACTATAATAGCTGATGTTTTGGAGGTTGACCCCGAAACAATTACGCTTGAAACAAGAATAAACGATGACCTTAAGGCAGATTCTTTAGATCTTTTTAAAATTGTCAACGAAATCGAGGACACATTTAATATAAAGATTGAATATGCCGAGGTTATAGAAACCGTAGAAGATGCAGTAAAATTTGTAGAAGAACAAACTAAATAAAGGGGAAAATATCAAATCGAAAAAATGTGACATTTTAGGAATTAAATACCCTGTTTTTCAGGGAGCAATGGCTTGGATTGCAGACGCTTCTCTTGCAAGCGCAGTTTCCAACGCAGGGGGCTTAGGCATAATCGCAGCAGGCAACGCACCGGCGGATTTTGTCAGAGGTGAAATCAGAAAAGCTAAGGAGCTTACAGACAAGCCCTTCGGCGTAAATGTTATGCTTCAGTCGCCTTTTGCAGACGAGGTTGTTGACGCTATCTGCGAAGAAAAGGTTAAGGTTGTTACTACGGGTGCAGGCAACCCGGGCAAGTATTTGGCTAAGCTTGCTGAAAACGGAGTAACGGTTATTCCCGTTGTAGCAAGTGTTGCTCTTGCAAAGAGAATGGAAAAAATGGGCGTAAACGCCGTTATTGCCGAGGGTATGGAAAGCGGCGGTCATATTGGTAAGCTTACCACAATGGCGCTTGTTCCTCAGGTTGTTGACGCTGTGAACATTCCCGTTCTTGCAGCAGGGGGCATTGCCGACAGCAGAGGTGTAAACGCAGCCTTTATGTTAGGAGCAGACGGCGTTCAGGTAGGCACAAGATTTTTGTCGGCATATGAATGTACCGTTCATCAAAACTATAAGGC
Organism: Eubacterium sp.; assembly: GCA_020859645.1. Classification (GTDB taxonomy): domain Bacteria; phylum Bacillota; class Clostridia; order Lachnospirales; family CAG-274; genus JAJQCI01. The sequence continues at coordinate 22,097 of JAJBVU010000213.1, forward strand.
AAAAATTCTTAAGGCTAAGGACATCGACACAGTTATTACGGGGGCTATTACAGGGCACCCCGTCAGAGTTCTTAAAAATAAGCTTACAAACGCTTATTTGGCTATCGAAAAGGAAGAAACAGGCAAGGCAAATCCCGATTTGGATAAGCTTGAAACTTTAGGCGCCGGGGCTTTGAGAAAGGCTGTTGTTGAAGGCGACGTTGACAACGGCTCGGTAATGAGCGGTCAGATTGCAGGTCTTGTTAAAAAAGAAGAAAGCTGCAGCGACATTATTCTTGACCTTGTTAAGGACTTAGATAAAATATACGAAATTATTAAATAATTGTTGGGAGATTGAATTATGGCTAAAGCATTTATTTTCAGCGGACAGGGTGCTCAAAGCCCGGGAATGGGCAAGGAGCTTTATGATAATTTTGCTGTCTGCAAAGAGGTTTTCGACAAAGCCGATGAGGCTTTGGGCTTTAAAATTTCCGATATTTGCTTCGGAGATGACAACAGACTTAACGAAACAGAATTTACTCAGCCTGCAATTCTCACTATGAGCGTTGCCGTTTTGAGACTTATGGAAGAAAAGGGCTTCAAAAGCGACTACTGTGCAGGCTTAAGCTTAGGGGAATATTCGGCTCTTGTGGCTGCCGGGGTTCTTGATTTTGAAGAAGCGGTTAAGCTTGTTAAAAAGAGAGGCCGCTTTATGACCGAAGCCGTTCCCGTAGGTGTTGGCGCTATGAGCGCAGTAATCAACCTTGAAGCGGATAAAATTCAGGAGGTTTTAAACTCCGTAGACCCTGAGAGAGTGTTTATTGCAAACTACAACTGCCCCGGTCAGATTGCCGTTGCAGGCTATGCAGACGCAGTTGAAAAGGCTGAACCCCTTCTTTCGGAAGCAGGGGCAAAGAGAGTTGTCAGACTCAATGTTTCAGGGCCTTTCCACACACCTCTTTTAAAACCGGCTTCAGACAAGCTTTTCGAGGAGCTTAAAAACGTAAATATAAATGATTTTAACGTTCCCGTTGTTTCAAACCTTACGGCTCAGTGCTACGGCGGTAAAGAGGACGTTATTCCCACACTTACAAAACAGGTTATGAGCCCCGTAAAGTGGGAGCAGACAGTTAAAATGCTTATAGAAAACGGCGTTGACACATTTATTGAAATGGGCCCCGGAAAGACTTTAACATCTTTCGTTAAAAAGGTTTCAAGAACCGTTAAGGCGGTTAATGTTGAAGATTTAAAAACTTTGGATAAAGCTCTGGGAGGACTTTGATTATGGATTTAAAAGGAAAAACAGTTGTTGTTACAGGCTCCTCAAGAGGAATAGGCTTTGCTATTGCAAAGGCTTTCGCAGCAAAGGGAGCAAACATTGTTATAAACGATATTTTAGTGCCCGATGAAGCCATTAATGAAATTAAGGCTATGGGTGTAGGCTGTATAGGCGTTGTGGCTGACGTTTCCGACTTTGTTCAGTCTGAAGAAATTATTAAAAAGGCTAAGGAAGAGTTCGGAACAGTTGACGTTCTTGTAAACAATGCAGGAATTACCCGTGACTGTCTGCTTTTGAGAATGAAGGAAAAGGACTTTGACGATGTTATAAGAATTAACCTTAAGGGCACATTTAATATGACAAAGCACGCTTCAAAGGTTATGCTTAAGCAGAGAAGAGGGGCTATAATTAACTTAAGCTCCGTTGTAGGTCTTATGGGCAACGTAGGTCAGCTTAATTATTCAGCCAGCAAAGCAGGGGTTTTGGGTATTACAAAATCAGCCGCAAGAGAGCTTGGCGGAAGAGGCATCACCTGCAACGCAATTGCTCCCGGCTTTATTAAAACCCCTATGACAGAGGTGCTTTCAGACGATGTTAAATCGGCTATGCTTGCTCAAATTCCTTTGGGCAGACAGGGACTTCCCGAGGATGTGGCTAAGGTTGCTTTATTCTTTGCGGAAAACGATTATATAACAGGTCAGGTTGTCAATTGTGACGGCGGAATGGTTATGCAGTAATAAGGAGGACACTATGACAAAGAGAGTTGTTGTTACGGGGCTTGGCTGCGTTACGCCCCTGGGAAATTCCGTCGCTGAATTTTGGGACGGTCTTAAAAACGGAAAATGCGGCATAAGCCTTATAGATAAATTCGATACATCCGAGGTAAAGGCAAAGGTTGCCGGACAGGTTAAAAACTTCAGCGCAGACGAAGTAATCGGCAAGAAGGAACAGAAGAGACTTGACGCTTACTGTCAGTATGCTATGGTGGCTGCCGACGAATGTATGAAGGACTCAGGCTATAAAACCACCGAGGAGGAAGCCACACGCTTCGGCGTTATTGTGGGCTCAGGTATCGGCGGTATTGCCACAATCGAGGAACAGGTTATAAAAATGCATGAAAGCGGCCCCCGTAAGGTCAGCCCCTTCTTTATTCCTATGGCTATAACAAATATGGCAGCCGGAAACGTTGCCATTCAGGTAGGAGCAAAGGGCATTTGCACCTGTATAGTTACCGCATGCGCTTCATCAACCCACTGTATAGGCGAAGCCTACAGAAACATTAAACACGGTTATTCAGACGTTATTTTAGCAGGCGGCGCAGAAGCGCCTATTACAAAAATCGGCGTTGCGGGCTTCTGCTCTGCAAGAACATTAACACCCTCAGAGGATCCTTTAAAGGCTTCCACACCCTTTGACAAAAACAGAGCTGGCTTTGTTATGGGCGAGGGCGCAGGCATAGTTATGCTTGAAGAGCTTGAACATGCAAAGGCAAGAGGAGCTAAGATTTATGCCGAGGTAGTTGGCTACGGCGCAACAGACGACGCCCACCACATTACAGCTCCCAGAGAGGACGGCGAGGGCGCAAGAAACGCTATGCTTGCAGCATGTAAGGAAGCGGGAATTGACGCTCCCGACTATATTAACGCCCACGGTACGTCAACCCACCTTAACGATGCTATGGAAACAAGAGCCATCAAAGACAGCTTCGGCGACAAGGCTTATGACATTTCAATAAGCTCTACTAAGTCTATGACAGGTCATCTTTTGGGTGCAACAGGGGCGGTTGAAGCAATTGCCACAGTTTTGGCAGTTAAAAACGGCTTTATTCCCCCTACAATAGGCTTTGAAACTCCCGACGAAGAGCTTGACCTTGACTATACATTCAACAAGGGTAAGGAAAGAGATATTAAATATGCTATTTCAAATACCCTCGGTTTCGGCGGTCACAACGGCGTAATCTGCATTAAAAAGTGGGAGGAATAAGACTATGATGGATATTAAAGAAATTATGGCGACCCTTCCCCACAGATACCCTATGCTTCTTGTAGACAGAATTTTGGAAATTGAAGAGGGCAAAAAGGTTGTTGCCATAAAGAATGTAACTATGAATGAGGCCTTCTTTCAGGGGCATTTTCCCGGCGAGCCTGTTATGCCCGGGGTTCTCATTATGGAGGCCTTGGCTCAGGCAGGAGCAGTTGCCATTCTTTCAATGGACGAATATAAGGGCAAAATTCCTCTTTTCGGCGCAATCGACAAGTGCAAGTTCAGAGGAAAGGTTGTCCCCGGGGATCAGTTAAGGCTTGAAATGGAAATTGTTAAGCTTAAAAAGGTAGCAGGTATCGGCAAGGCAGCAGCTTATGTTGGGGATAAGAAGGTTGCGGAAGGGGAATTAACTTTCATAATTGCTTAAACCAGTGTGAAATAAATTTTTATAAGGAGAGAATGAAGTGGCTTTGTTTGGAAAATCCAAATATACCCCTTTGGGGTTAAAGATTTTTAAGAAAAAAGACGATATTGTAATTAAAGAAGCCGTTCAGTCGGCACCGTCGGAAAATGAATCCGAGGTTAAGGATAAAAACGATAAGGCTGTGAAGGTCAGTGTTAAATGCAAGGGCTGCGGAGCCGAAATCAGCAAGAAAGAGGCAGGAAAGTATAAAATTTGTCCCAAATGCGGAAGATATTTCCGCTTAAGCGCTAAGGAAAGAGTTTTCTTAACCGCCGATAAGGGCAGCTTTATAGAGTTTGACGCTGATATGACAGCGGCTAACCCTTTGAACTTCCCGGATTATGAAGAAAAAATTGCGGAAATGCAGCAGAAAACAGGGCTTAAAGACGCTGTTGTAACAGGCAGATGTAAAATCGGCGGTTCGGACTGCGTTATAGGCGCAATGGATTCTTCCTTTATTATGGCGTCAATGGGTTCCGTAGTAGGGGAGAAGCTTGCAAGAGCTTTTGAATATGCGGCTGAAAATAAAATGCCCATAGTTTTGTTTGCGGCTTCAGGCGGAGCAAGAATGCAGGAGGGAATTATTTCTCTTATGCAGATGGCTAAAACCTCTGCTGCTGCGGCTAAATGCTCCGAAGCAGGTCAGCTTTACATTTCCGTTTTGACCGACCCTACCACCGGCGGCGTTACGGCGTCCTTCGCTATGCTGGGCGACATTATTATTTCAGAGCCCAAAGCCTTGGTTGGCTTTGCAGGCAGACGTGTTATCGAGGGAACAATTAAACAAAAGCTTCCCGATAACTTCCAGACTGCGGAATTTCAGCAGGATCACGGCTTTATTGACCTTATTGTCAGCCGTGAGGAAATGCCTAAAATGCTCTCTGAGCTTATAAAACTTCATTATGACAAAGGGGGCGTTCAGCAATGAAAGTATACGATCAGGTAAAAATCGCAAGAGACAAAGACAGACCTACGGCGCTTGACTATATAAACCACTGCTTTACGGATTTTATTGAGCTTCACGGCGACAGGCTTTTCGGCGACGACGGAGCTGTTGTAGGGGGGCTTTGCCGTTTGGGAAATATGCCCGTAACGGTTATAGGAATTCAAAAGGGCAAGGACACAAAGGAAAATATTATGAGAAACTTCGGTCAGGCTCACCCCGAGGGCTACAGAAAGGCTCTCAGACTTATGAAGCAGGCTGAAAAGTTCCACAGACCTGTTGTGTGCTTTGTAAATACATCGGGAGCTTACCCCGGAGTAGGGGCTGAAGAAAGAGGTCAGGGAGAGGCTATCGCCAAAAACCTTTTTGAGCTTTCAAGGCTTAAAACTCCCATAATTTCCATAATCACAGGTGAAGGGGGCAGCGGTGGCGCAATCGCCCTTGCCACGGCAGACAGAGTTTGGATGCTTGAAAACTCTATTTACGCTGTTCTTTCTCCCGAGGGCTTTGCTTCTATTTTGTGGAAGGACGGCTCAAGGGCAGAGGAAGCGGCTGAAATTATGAAGATTACTGCTAAAGACCTTTTTGAATTAGGCGTAATCGAAAAGGTTATAGACGAGGTTCCCGGAGGGGCTCAGCTTGACTTTGAGTTTACCGCAAACCTTATTAAGCACTCACTTACAGAGGAGCTGCCTAAGCTCTGCGCTCTTTCACCCGATGAGCTTATAGAAAAGAGATATAACAGATTTAGGGGCTTTGGTATATATAATGAATAAAATAGTCCAACGTATTATAACGGCTTTTGTTATTATCTGCTTGGCTTTTGCGATTTTCTGCACAGGGCTTATTATCTATGAGGTAAGCCTTAAGTCAAAGGGCTATGACGCTATTATTGCCGCAGAAAGCAGCGACATGGTAGTGAATAACTATAACGCCGCAAGCTATTTTCTGCTCCATACACAGGGTTCGCCTACGGAGGTTTATTTTTTGGATGAGCCTCTTGAGGTGGAAACCTGCTTCTACGGCGGAAGGCTTTATGTTCCCTTTGAAGAAACCTATTATAAGCTTGTGGTTATGACGGATAACGAAAACACCGAGGATTTCGGAGTTATTTACGATAACTTTATATTTTCGGGCTATTCAGATGACCCCGTCAACCCTTATTTCTTAGAGGTTGAGGGGGAATGCTGGATTTCGTTTTATAAGCTTGTTAAGGGAATGGGCTTGGCGGCAGTTTTCGACAGCGAAAACGATAAGGTTACAATCTGCTACCGCAAGATGGATACCTCCGATCTTCCGGAAATAACGAAATCTGAGGACGCAAAGCCTGCTATTCTTCGCCTTGAGGATATTACCCCGGACGGCTACTGCGAAAACCCCCGTTATACCGACGAGGGACTTGAAAAGCTCAGGGCAATGGGCGAATATTTGGAGCGGCGTGGTCAGGAATTTTATATAGCGTGGATTATGCGTTATGTAAACCCGGAGCAGGGCATAGACCTTGACCCCACAAAGGTCACAAACACCTATACCGCCGGTTTTATGTATACCCTTGACTACCTTATTGACAAGGGCGGCAAAATTATTCTGCACGGCTACACTCACCAGTATGACGATTATTTCAGTGCAGACGGCTTTGAGTTCGGCTATTTTTCAACCCTGACTATGGAGCAGAGAGCAGAAAGGCTTTTAATGGCGAGAGATGACGCCGCACTTTTGGGCTTTGACAACACAATGTGGGAGTTTCCCCATTACGGAGCAACCCCCTCAGACCTTGTTATGGCTGAAGAGGTCTATTCTGTTATTTTCCAAAGTGCAAACAAGGTTTTCAACGCCGATGACATTATCGTTAAGACAAGCAGAAGCGGAAAAACCGTTACTTATGTGCCTCTTCCGGCATATTATTTAAACAATATTTACGAGCTGGACGATATGCTTCAGCGAATTGATAAATGTGAAGAAAAGGGCTGTGTTGTGGGGCTGTTTTTCCACCCCTCAATCGACTTTGAAAAAATCGAAGCCGACACAACCCCCTGGGGCGTAAGAAATTGGTATTATACCCCTTACTGGGCTTTGCCCACCATAACCGACAAGGTTCTTTCCGACGGATATACCTTCTGCGGCTATGAAGAATATTTTAAAAACGAGGTAGATTAATTATGGCTTTACTTTATAAAAGTACAAGAGGAGACAAAAATTTAATTACCGCATCAAATGCAATTTTAAAGGGAATTGCCGATGACGGAGGGCTTTATATTCCTACGGAAATTCCCAAAATGGATTTTAAGCTTGAGGACGCTTTGAATATGAACTATAAGGAGCTTGCTTACGAGGTTTTAAAGCTTGTTCTCAATGATTTTACAAAAGATGAGCTTATGGCTTGCATAAACGGCGCTTATGACGAAAAGTTCGACACAGAGCTTATTGCACCCCTTAAGGAAACCTCCGACTGCGGAGTTTTGGAACTTTTCCACGGCAAGACTATCGCTTTCAAGGATATGGCTCTTTCAATCCTTCCCTATCTTCTTAAGACAGCGGCAAAGAAAAACGGCGAGGATCGTCAGATTGTCATTTTGACAGCCACAAGCGGCGATACAGGCAAGGCAGCCTTAGAGGGCTTTGCAGACGTTGAAGGAACGGGCATAATCGTTTTCTTCCCTCAGGACGGCGTTTCAGACGTTCAGAGAAAGCAGATGGTTACACAGGAGGGCAAAAACACCTGTGTTGTAGGCATTAAGGGCAACTTTGACGACTGCCAGACAGCGGTTAAAAAAGCCTTTACGGATAAGGAGCTTAAGGCTGAGCTTGCGGAAAAAGGCTATGTTTTCTCTTCCGCAAATTCAATTAACATAGGCAGACTTGCACCTCAGATTGTTTATTATTTCTATGCATACTGCCAAATGATTAAGGCAGGACGCCTGAAGTTAGGCGAAAAGCTTAATTTTGTTGTTCCCACAGGCAATTTCGGAAACATTTTGGCAGGCTACTATGCAAGAGAAATGGGACTCCCCGTAAACAAGCTTGTGTGTGCTTCTAATGAAAACAAGGTTCTTTTCGACTTTTTCACAACAGGAGAATATGACGCAAAGAGAGAGTTTATACTTACTTCATCTCCCTCAATGGATATTCTCATTTCTTCAAACCTTGAGAGACTTCTCTATCATATCTGCGGCGACACTGATTTGGTAAGAGAGAAGATGAACGCCTTAAGCAGTGAGGGCAAATATGATTTCGATTTGGGCAGCTGCGGCTTTGTGGGAGAATATTCCTCAGAAGCAGAGGTTTTCGAAACAATAAAGTCTGTTTTCGAAAAAGAGGGCTATGTCCTCGATACTCATACCGCAGTGGCTTATTCTGCGTTTAAGAAGTACACAGCGGAAACAGGGGATAACACCCCGGCAGTGGTTGTTTCCACCGCAAGCCCCTTTAAGTTTGCTAAGGACGTGCTTTCCGCAATCGATAAGAAATACGAGGGGCTTGATCCCTTCAAGGCTGTTGAGGTTCTTTCGGAAGTCAGCGGAACAGAGGTTCCCAAGCCTATTAAGGGCATAGACAAACGCCCTGTTCTCCATGATATTTGCATTGACCGACAGGATATTCAAAGCTTTGTCAGAAATAAACTTGTATAATAAAAAAACAGGCTAAGTCCAAGAGTGGGTTTAGCCTGTTTTTCTATGTAAAGGCTCCCCTTGAGGGGAGCTGTCAGCGAAGCTGACTGAGAGGTGCTATATTTTACTAATAAAATGCTAATACATGCAAAATATAGTAATTTTTGCACCTCTCCGTCACACTTCGTGTGCCACCTCCCCTCAAGGGGAGGCTTTTTTATAAGAAACTATTTTACATCAGCGGTGCAAATACATTCAGCACACCTCTGACAATTTTTACGGGAAGAAATTTTTTCGGGTCGGTAATTTCTTCACTGACCGACATTACATTAAATATGTCACGTTTTATATCCTCTATTTGAGGAACTCTGTACATAAGAAGTCCGTTTTCACAGTGGAGATAAAGAGAGCGGTAGTCTAAATTTATACTTCCCACAACGCCGATCTCATCATCGGCTATAATGCTTTTGGCGTGAATAAAGCCGGGGGTATATTCGTATATGCGGACGCCGCTTTTTATAAGCTGCTCATAATTCGACCGGGTAACCTGAAAAACAGTTTTTTTGTCGGGAATGTGGGGCGTCATAATTCGAATATCCACACCTCTTTTTGCCGCCGAAACAAGAGAAAAGGCTGTTCTGTTATCCAAAATAAGATAAGGCGTTGTTATATAAACATAATTCTGCGCCTTGTTTATAATGTCATTGTAAACGTTTTCAGCCACAACCTCGCCGTCAAAGGGGCTGTCCGCAAAGGGAATAATGTAGCCCAAATCGGTTTTGGGTCTTTTGTGGTTAACCTTATATTTTTTATAGTCAATATCATTATTTTTTCTTGAGCAAAACTCCCACATAGAGAGAAAGGCTGCCGAAAAGTTCCAGACTGCGGCTCCGGTGAATTTTACTCCGTAGTCCTTCCAGTGACCGAAGCGGTTAACTGCATTTATATATTCATCTGCAAGGTTTACTCCGCCGGTATAAGCGGTTTTTCCGTCAATAACGGTGATTTTTCGGTGGTCTCTGTTGTTGTAAATTACGTTTATAATGTGACGGACAGGGTTAAAAACCCTTGCGTCTATGCCGAAATTTTTAAGATAAGCGGGATATTTAACAGGCAGACGGTTTATACAGCCGAAATCATCATAAATTATTTTGATCTCAACCCCTTCCTTTGCCTTTTCCTTTAAAATATCAAGAATTTCTCCCCACATCTTGCCCTTTTCGATTATGAAATATTCCATAAAAATAAATTTGCGGGCTTTCTTAAGCTCCTTTTTCAAGTCCTCAAAATATTCTTCACCTGTGGGGAAAAACACAGTTTCCTCGTTTTTATAAACGGGAAAGCCGCCGTAGCGGTTTATATAGCTGCAAAGAGGCTTAAAACGGGGGTGCTTTTCGTTTATTTCCGCAAAGGTTGCGCTTGAAAGCTCGTCCTTTTTGATTATTTGGCTTGTTCTGTTGGCGATAAAGTTAAATTTCCGCTTAAAAAATTTTGTGGTTTGACCGCCGGCAAGAAAAAGATAAAAGAAACTGCCTAAATAGGGCATAAACATAATTAAAATCAGCCAGGCGATTTTATAGGCAGGCTCCGTTGTGTCGTTTACTATATAAATTATGGCAACAAGTCTTATAAAAATTTCAAAGGCGTAAAAGTAAACGAAATAGTCTCTGAAAAGAGCAAACATGCCCACATAAAGCACTGTTTGAAATAAAAATGCCACCATAACAAAAAATATTCTGCTTGTTATAAATTTAAATATTTTTCTCATACTGCCGCCTTCTTTATTCCGCTTCTAAAGCCACATCAAAACAACATTCAAAGGTTCTGAGCCAGGGGAAATAACAGTCGGTAACATCAGCTGTTTTTACTGTCAGTTCTCCATCTGAGGTTTCATAGGTTTTATTATCAAAGCAGTCTGTAATTGTATATTCTTCAAAAAGAGATGCAAGTTTATCTTTATTGTTTTCGTCCCAGTAGGGATAATATCCGTAAAGATTTCTTTTTATGTCGCAGTTGTAAACTCCGTCCTCTGAGCCGTGGGTTATAAGCATTTGAAGGTTGGCTTTTACAAAGTCCTTTGAGTTGTTAAGCTCCTTGTTTATTGAATAAACCGCTGCGTGGGCGACCCCCAAGCCTATAGCGTTGGCAGTTGTGTTCCAAGCGGAATAGGCACAGAGACTGTGGAAGCCGAAGGAATAGTTTTCTCTTGAGCGATCGCAAAGAAGCTTAAAGAGGTAGTTGTTTCCCGTTGTAGTTTCCGCTGTAGTGTAAAGCTCCATCAGAGCTACGGAATTGCCCTGATTATAGGCGTTTTCCATTTTATTTATAAACAGATCATAGCTCCCTGCGTCAGCGTAGTCAAATATGAATAAGTCCGTTTCTTCAGTAGTTCGGCGGGTTCCTGCGCTGACGAAATTAATTGCCGAGGATAAAAGCTCATCAGAGGTTTTAACATCGAATTTGGCAACAGAAGAGGAAGTCGCATCATTTTTTAAAAACAAATTGGGAATAAGCCCTGTTCTTTTAGACAAATCCCTTGCATAAATAAGCTGGGGAGCCTCATCTGTTCCGAAAATGAAATTAAGGTGATTTCCCTTGCCCTTAAGGGCGTTTTCAAGCTCCGTTACACCGTAGGTGTCCTTAGCTTCACCGTATAAATATGTCTCCATATAATTAAGGGCATAGCTGTATTTTAATTCATCACTTAAAAGGCTTTCGTCATTTAAATAAATTATAAAGTCCGGCAGCTGAAAATCGTCCTCGGTGATTATAAGCTCGAAGTCAAGCCCCTGTTTATAAAGCTTCATAAGCTTTGCCCCAACCTGAGACACAGCTGAGTAGGGGGCTCTGTAGGAGCTTAAATATTGCTTATAGGGGTCTTTTGTCTCAAAATTCTTATTGAAATATTTCAAAAAGGCCTCTTCCCAGTCTGAAATTTCACCCATAGCCTTGTGATTTTTAACATATGACCACTCTAAAAGAAGCTGCGAAGCGGTAACTCTTGAATAGCTTGAAGCGATTTCATAGGCTCTGCCGCTGTCGGGGTTTGCCTTTAAGTAAAATGAGCCAAGTCCGGAATAGGTTTTTTCGTCTGTCCAAATTTCACCGAAGTGAGTGTCGGGCAGAGTTCTGGGCATTGAAATATTAATGTAATAGTTGGGTTCGGGAAAGTCTGTCATAAGCTTTTCCAAAGACTCAACAGCTTCGTTCAGATCCTTATAGTTTTCACCGCTGCGGCTGCCCACCAAGCCGCCCGTTAAATAGCTTGTCATATTTATAATAAAAGTGGAGTCAGATGAGCTGTTTTCCTCTGCCATTTTATAAATCTGCTCTCTGACAGCGGCGCTGTTTCCGTTATGGTCAAGGTCTGTCTTTCCCGAAAAAAAGTCTAAGCTGTCATCGCTTACACAGACGAAGCTGTCGCCGCTGACGGCTGAGAGTCTTTCGAGATAATCCGTTGAGACAGGGCGTGAATCAATGGGAGCGGTAAAAACCGAAGCCCCGAAAGTCTCCGTCATCATTAAAAATGTCAAAGCTGTTGTTATTAACAATGCAAATTTTTTCTTCATATTAAAAACCTCATAATAAAACAAAATGGGCTCGTTAAAATAACAATCCCACAGTTACAGTCGAAGCGACAGGATTTGAACCTGCGGCCTCTGCGTCCCGAACGCAGCGCTCTACCAAGCTGAGCCACGCTTCGTTAATTTCAAAACTACCTATTGCGTTTATTATTATGCCACAATTAATTAAAATTGTCAAGTCTCATAAAAAATTCTCAGCGGGTTTATTTGTTTATTTGTTATCTAAAATTTTATACTTTTGTATTATTGCTTTTTATTTATATATGGTGTATAATTAAGAAAACATTTAATTATACAGGAGGTATTTTTTATGAGCTGTTTATATTGTGATGACAAGGCAAAATTAGATTCTCTGATGATTCCCATTTGCGATCTTAAGGTTTCAAAGCTTTATCTTTTCAGAGAACAGACCTATTACGGAAGATGTGTTGTAGCATACAAAGACCACGGCAGAGAGCTTTTTGACCTGTCGGACGAAGAGGCAGCCGAGCTTTTTGCAGACGTAAAGAGAGTAGGCGCAGCTATTAACAAGGCAGTAAACCCTGCTAAGGTTAATTACGGAATGTTCTCCGATACGCTTCCCCACCTTCACGTACATATTGCTCCCAAGCAGGAGGGCGGTCATACCTTCGGAGGAACCTTCGAAATGAACGTAAATCCTCCCAAATATTTGACAGATGAGGAATACGCCGAGATTATAGGCAAGATTAAAGAAAACCTTTAAAATTTGCTTGACAGAGGAAAAG
>JAJBVU010000255.1 GCA_020859645.1 Eubacterium sp.
GCCTTTGACCACACTAATATCAGACAAAATTTATAAGGAGGTAAAATCTATGGAAATTAAAACCTTCAAAAGAGGCGTTCATCCGCATGACGGAAAAGAGCTTTCCAACAAGGCTGCCATAAGGGTCATAAACCCCGAGGTTGGCGAACTTATTACAATTCCCTTAAGCCAACACATCGGCGCACCCTGTGATCCCCTTGTGAAAGCAGGCGAAAGAGTTCTTGCAGGTCAGAAGATCGGCGAAAGCTCAGCTTTTGTCTCCGCTCCGGTTTACGCTTCCGTCTCCGGTACGGTTAAGTTTGTAAAGCCTATGCTTACACCCGGAGGCACAATGGTTAATTCCGTAATTATTGAAAATGACGGGGAGTATGAACAGGCTCCCTCTCTCGGCGAGAATAAGGACATTTCTTCCCTTACTCCCGAGCAGATTGTAGCACGTGTTAAAGAAGCGGGTATTGTCGGTATGGGCGGTGCAGGCTTCCCCACACAGGTTAAGTTAAGCCCCGGCCCTGACGCTAAAATCACCGACATTATTGTTAATGCCGCTGAGTGCGAACCCTTTTTGACCTGCGACCACAGATGTATGGTTGAAAGAGGGGAAGAGCTTGTTAAGGGTCTTGAGATCATGCTTAAGATTTTCCCCAATGCCAAGGGTCACATCGGTATCGAAGTGAATAAGCCCGACGCTATTGCGGAAATGGAAAAGCTCACTAAGGGCAATAGCAACATTTCTGTTGTAAGCCTTAAGTGCAAATACCCCCAGGGTTCAGAAAAGCAGCTCATTGACGCTGTTACGGGCCGCCATGTAGCAAACAAAGGCGCTCTTCCGGCTTCTGTAGGCTGTATAGTTGACAACGTAGCTACGGTTATGGCAATTAAGGCTGCCGTAATTGACGGAAAACCCCTTATCAGACGTGTTGTTACGGTAACAGGCGACGCAATCAACAACCCCTCAAACCTTGAAGTGCCTATCGGTATGAGCTATGCAAAGCTTATCGAAGCAGCAGGCGGCTTTAAAGAGGATCCGGCTAAGGTTATCTCCGGCGGTCCTATGATGGGTATTGCTCTTTTCGACACAGAGGTTCCCGTTACAAAGACAACCTCGGGCATACTGTGCCTTACAAGGAAGGCAGCTGAAATTCCGCCCGAAAGCAACTGTATCCGCTGCGGAAAGTGCGTTGAACACTGCCCCATGGGTCTTATGCCGCTGACTTTAAATTCAGATACTCTTGCAGGCGATATGGACGCATTCATTGCTCATAACGGCACAGACTGTATCGAGTGCGGTTCATGCTCATTTATCTGCCCCGCAAAGAGACAGCTTGCCCAGTCCATTCGTGTTAATAAGCGTGCCGCTATGGCAGTGCTTCGTGCAAAGGGGGGTAAATAATTATGGAAAAATTAGTTGTTTCTTCAACTCCTCACGTTAGGTCTAACGACAGCGTTCAAAGAATAATGCTCGACGTTATTATTGCGCTGGCTCCTGCTGCAATCGCAGGTATAATTTTACACAATAACAGCATTAACGCAGCTTTAACGGTGGCTATTTCCATCGTTGCCTGTGTTATTTTCGAAGCGGGCTTTCAGAAGCTTACAAAACAGACCTGTACAATAAGCGACTTGTCGGCAGTTGTTACCGGTTTGCTTTTGGCTATGAACCTTCCCGAAACATCACCTTGGTGGATGCCTATAGTAGGCGCTTTCTTCTCAATTATAGTTGCAAAGCAGCTTTTCGGCGGACTTGGTCAAAACTTCATTAACCCTGCTCTTGCCGGCAGAGCCTTCCTTTTGGCAGCTTACCCCACAAAGATGACGGGCAGCGCAGCCTTCGGTCCTGCTAAATTCGAGAGCGTTGTTGACGCCGCTACTTACGCTACTCCTCTTACAGCACTTAAGGAGTCAGCAGGTGCGGTTACATCTTCGGATATTATTAACGGATTTTTGGGAAACGTAGGCGGAACAATCGGTGAAACCTGTGCGGTTCTCCTTATTCTCGGCGGTATTTATCTTATTGTAAGAAAGGTTATAAGCTGGAGAATACCCGTTACATATATCGCAACAGTATTTATCCTTATGCTTATTTTCGGCAGAAACGGCGCAGGAGACTTTATGGGCGCTATAAACGAGCTTGTTGTGGGCGGTCTTATGCTTGGTGCCTTCTTTATGGCTACTGACTATGCATCATCTCCCGTAACTCCCATAGGTCAGCTTATTATGGGCGTCGGCTGCGGCGTTTTGACGGTTATTATAAGACTTTGGGGAGGCTACCCCGAGGGTGTATCCTACTCAATTCTTCTTATGAACCTTTGTGTACCTCTTATTGACAGGTTTACTCAACCTAAAGTTTTCGGGGAGGTGAAGAAGAAATGAAAATAATTAAACCGGGTATTATTCTTTTAATTATTTGTGCCGTTGCGGCAGCTCTTCTTGGATTTGTGAATTCAGTTACCCTTGAGCCTATTGCAGAGCAGACAGCTAAAAAGACAGCTGAAGCTATGGAGGCAGTTTTCGAAGGTGCGGAATTCGGCGAAAGCGTTGAAGCTGAAATCAGCGGCGCAGACCTTGACACAGAAGGAGAGGACTTAAGCGATGCCACTATTACTGCTTATGCAGAAGCTGAAATCGACGGCAGCTCAGCAGGCTATGCAGTTTCTGTTGAAACAAACGGCTACGGCGGAACTCTCTCTATGATGGTCGGTATCGACAATGACGGAGTTATTACAGGCGTAAGCGTTATCGATATGAGCGAAACAGCCGGTCTTGGCGCTAACTGCCAGACAGAGTGGATTGATCAGTATCAGGGCAAGGTAGCTCCCATAACAGTCAGCAAAACAGGCGCTCAGGGCGACAGCCAGATTGACGCAATTACTTCCGCCACAATCACTTCAAAGGCTGTTACAAGAGGCGTAAACGCTGTTTATTATGCTTTCTCACAAGGTCAGTTAGGAGGTGCAAATTAATGCAAAATCCTGTTAAAATTTTGAAAAACGGTTTGCTTAATGAGAACCCTACATTCGTTCAGGTTATAGGTATGTGTCCTACGCTTGCGGTTACAACCGGTGCGGTTAATGCAGTAGGTATGGGTCTTTCCGTTACGGCGGTTCTTACCTGTTCAAACCTGTTTATATCACTTATTAGGAAGTTTGTTCCCGATGAAATAAGAATACCTTCATTCATCGTTGTTATAGCAACCTTCGTTACAATTGTTCAGCTTGTTCTTAAGGCTTTTATTCCCACTCTTGACAGTGCTTTGGGCTTGTTTATTCCTCTTATCGTTGTAAACTGCCTTATCCTTGCAAGAGCCGAAGCATTTGCTTCTAAGAATGACCCTATTTCCTCTATCTTCGACGGTATCGGTATGGGTCTCGGCTTTACGGTTGCTCTTACATGCATCGGTATTGTAAGAGAGTTCTTGGGAACAGGGGCTGTTTTCGGAATTACTGTTCTTCCCGAAGCATTCCCCAAGACAATCACAATGATTCTTCCTCCCGGGGCATTCTTTACATTGGCATTCTTAATGATAGCTGTAAACAAAATCAGAAGCTCAAGGGCTAAGGCATAAGGAGGGGATATAAATGAGATTAATTGCTATAATTGTTACGGCGATATTTATTAATAACTACGTTATGTCCCAGTTCCTCGGCATTTGTCCGTTCTTGGGCGTATCCAAAAAGGTAGAAACAGCTGCCGGTATGGGTGTTGCGGTTATTTTCGTAATGGCTCTTGCCTCCGCTGCTTCATGGCTTGCTTATAACTTTATTCTTGTTCCCTTGGGACTTGACTATCTTTATAATATTGCCTTCATTCTTATTATTGCGTCACTTGTTCAGTTTGTGGAGATGTTTATTAAAAAGTCCTCTCCCTCACTCTATCAGGCGCTTGGTGTGTTCCTGCCTCTTATAACAACAAACTGTGCCGTTTTGGGCGTTGCTGTTTCAAATATGCAGGCAGGCTATAACTTTATTGAAGCTGTTGTAAACGGCGTAGGCGGTGCTGCAGGTTTTGCTATGGCTATTATTCTGTTTGCCGGTATTCGTGAAAGAATTGCCCGCAACAAAATTTTGCCTGCTGTCAGCGGTTTCCCTATTGCGCTTATTTCAGCCGGTCTTATGTCCATTGCCTTCTTGGGCTTCTCGGGCATAAGCCTTATGTGATAAGGGAGGTGCAGATTTAATGGATATTACAAGTATTCTTTATCCGGTATTGAGTATCGGCGGTATGGGTGTTGTATTCGGCGCTTTCCTTGGTTTTGCCGCTATTAAATTTAAGGTTGAGACAGATCCTAAGGTTCCTCTTGTAAGAGAGTGCCTTCCCGGCGCTAACTGCGGCGGCTGCGGCTATGCAGGCTGCGACGCTTTGGCTGACGCTATCGTTAAGGGCGAAGCTCCCGTTAATGCATGTCCCGTCGGCGGTGCTGCCGTAGCTGAAAAGGTTGGAGCTGTTATGGGCGTTTCTGCCGGTTCTTCAGAAAAAATGGTTGCTTTCGTTAAGTGTAACGGAAACTGTGAAGCAGCTAAAAGCAAATATGAATATTTCGGTATTAATGACTGCGTAATGGAAGCTAACCTTGCAGGGGGCAACAAGCTTTGTTCCTATGGCTGTCTCGGCGACGGAAACTGTGTCAGAGCCTGCAACTTCGACGCAATTCATATTGTAAACGGCATTGCAGTTGTTGACAAAGAGAAGTGCGTTGCCTGCGGAGCCTGTACAAAGGCTTGTCCCAAGAGCCTTATTGAGATTATTCCTTATTCGGCTAAGGTTGCTGTTCAGTGTAACTCCAACGATATGCCTAAGGTTTCTAAGGATAACTGCTCAAACGCTTGTATGGGCTGTCAGCTTTGCGCAAGAAACTGCCCCGAAAAGGCTGTTACCGTAACTAAGTTCCTTGCTAAGGTAGACTATTCTAAGTGTACTGCCTGCGGAACCTGTACGGAAAAATGCCCCACAAAGGCAATTACACAGATTTATTAAGTATATTATTAATAATAAAGCACCGCAGAGAGGAATTTCTGCGGTGTTTTTCAATGGAAAAAATAATCTTTAATTTTTGGGGTAGGGCTTTTTGATTTTGGTTCTGTTAATAAGATAGTCGACACTTGTGCCATAGAAATCTGCGATTTGCGACAGAATTTCTACGGGGACGGCTCTGTTGCCGCCTTCATAGTATGAATAGGCTCTTTGAGAAATGTTCAAATATTTGCCCATATCAGATTGGGTTAAGTCATTATCCTCTCTTAGATTTCTTATTCGTTCATATTTCATAGCTTTCACCTCGAAAAAATTTTACCAAAGAACAAAATGTTCTATTGACTTTTAGCCCAATCTGTTCTATAATATATTTATAAGGAAAGGGGTTAATTATTAATAATAATGAAGGAGGTTATTTTATGGCTAATATGGCTTATTGGGTTTGCAGAAATTGCGGTAATCAGACAAGACAACTTGCATCACGTCCCGTGCCGCCACCGTCAACTGCCGGCGGTAAATGCCCTGCTTCGCCTTCGGGGAAGCATGTTTATATAAGGCAGATGTAATTATTATGAAAAAAGGCTATGAAAAGTCAAAAGAGAACAGAGAAAATCTTTTAAAAGAAAAGAATAATTTGGATATTCGGATAAACAGAAGCTATCCACAAAAGAATTTTGTTTTCTTAAGTTTTGGATCTTTTAAAAAAATTTGAGATAAAAAATATGGCAGTTTGCAGAGAAATAGTTTGTCCTTGCGGCAATGTTTTAAATAAAACATTTACACAAAGAAGTTTCGGAGGAACTACAACTTGTCGCTCTTGCAAAAGGAAAGTAAAGTATAAAATTACACCCGAGGAAATAATTACTTATTACGTTTAAGCTGAATATTTTTACATTACAAAGACACCGCAGAGAGAAGCTTCTACGGTGTTTTTTCGCTTTGGTTTAAATTATTACATAGAAAAACAGCCTCGGTTTTAAGCCGGGGCTGTCTTTTATAATAAGCTTATGTAAATTATCTGTTCATTTCAGACTGAGGACCTGTTGACTTATGGTTCTTAATTACGCTGTTGATTTCTTCCAGTGAAGAACGGGGCATATCGCCGTAAACAGTGTTTTTAACAGCGGACATTGCGTCGCCGTACTCAACAGCTGCCTGAATATCGCCCTTCATAAGAATAGCATAAAGTGCGCCACCTACGAAAGCATCGCCGGAGCCTATACGGTCAACAACCTCGATTTCTTTATAATGCTCTTCTTCATAGAAGTTGCCGTCGAAATAAATCTTACAGCCGAAGTTATGACGTGTGGGGCTGATAGCAATACGTCTTGTGGTAGCAACTATCTTACAGCCGTATTCGTCTGAATAGCTCTTCATAATTTCTTCAAGAGTACCTGTTTTCTGCATCATTCTGCGTGAGGTCTCTTCGGAAACGAAAAGAACATCAACATAGGGCAAAATCTTTGTTATGGTTTCTCTTGCTTCTTCCTCGCTCCAAAGGGTAGCTCTGTAGTTAAAGTCGAAGGAAACCGCTGCGCCGTTTTTCTTAAACTCCTGAATCATTTTAAGAGTGGTATCTCTGAGACTGGGAGCAAGAGCAAGGGTTATTCCGCTTACGTGGAAAAGACGGGTCTTATAATAAACCTCGGGGTTGATTTCGTCAAAGGTGATTTTAGTAAATGAAGAGTTGGCTCTGTCATAAACAACCGATGACTTTCTGGGGTAAGCACCCGACTCGTAATAATAAACGCCCAAACGCTTTTCGGGAGACTTGTCGAAAACAACATATCTGTCGGTAACAGCGCCGTAACGAACGTTATACTGGATGAAACGACCTATTTTGTTATCGGGAAGCTTTGTGATAATAGCTGTTTTAGCGCCCAAATAAGCTGCGCCTGAAGCTACGTTAAGCTCTGAACCGCCTGCGTTTTTATCAAAAACCTCGCCGTAGGAAATTTTTTCTTTATCGGGAGCTGAAAGCCTGAGCATAACCTCACCGAAGCTTACAAGGTCAAACCGTCTGCCGACACCGTCGGGAATAAAATCTCTAATCTGCATTAAATATATACCTCCTCATTATAAACC
>JAJBVU010000039.1 GCA_020859645.1 Eubacterium sp.
GTTTAATTAATCTATGGAATTTTTCATCAAAATAATGTATTATTAATACAAGCGAAGGAGGGTCAGGGGGATGTTATATTTACTCCCTGTTTTGCAGACTCTCTCATATATATTTAAGGAGGAAACCAAATGTCAAGTTTAAGTTTAAGAAATATCGTTAAAAAGTATCCTAACGGTTTCGTAGCCGTTCCCAGTTTTAATCTTGAAATCGCAGATAAGGAATTCATCATCTTCGTAGGTCCTTCAGGCTGCGGTAAGTCAACTACCCTTCGTATGATTGCAGGTCTTGAAGAAATTTCAGACGGCGAGCTTTATATCGGCGACAGACTTGTAAACAATGTATCCCCCAGAGACAGAGACATCGCAATGGTTTTCCAGAACTATGCTCTTTACCCCCATATGACAGTTTATGATAATATGGCTTTCGGTCTTAAGCTCAGAAAGACTCCTAAGGATGAAATCGACAGACAGGTTAAGGAAGCTGCTCAGATTCTTGAAATCGACCACCTTCTTGACAGAAAACCCGCTGCTCTTTCCGGTGGTCAGAGACAGAGAGTTGCCATGGGTCGTGCTATTGTCCGCAGACCTTCTGTATTCCTTCTTGACGAGCCTCTTTCAAACTTGGACGCTAAGCTCCGTGTTCAGATGAGAACTGAGATTGCTAAGCTTCATAACAAACTCGACACAACATTCATCTATGTAACCCATGACCAGACAGAGGCTATGACACTCGGTACAAGAATCGTTGTTCTTAAAGACGGTCTTATTCAGCAGTGCGATTCACCTCAGGTTCTCTATCATGAACCTCAGAACCTCTTCGTAGCAGGCTTCTTGGGAACACCTCAGATGAACTTCATCGAATCAAAGGTTGTTAAGGAAGGCGACACTGTTTGTGTAACAGTGGGCAGCCAGAGAATAGTTCTTCCCGAACAGAAGACAAAGGCTCTTGTAGACGGCGGCTACATCGGCAAGAACGTTATCCTCGGTATCAGACCCGAAGACGTACATAATGAAGAAGTATTCTTAACCACAACAAAGACTCCTATCTTCGACGCTCACATCGACGTAACAGAACTTCTCGGTGCTGAAACAAACCTTTACCTTATCGTAAACGGTCAGAAGATCACCTGCCGTGTTAACGCTCGTAACAACTATAAGATCGGCGACGATGTTAAGGTTGCTTTTGATGCTAACAAGATGCATGTATTCGATAAGGATACAGAACTTGTTATTACAAACTGATAAATTTGTTTGTATAATCTCTAAACTTAAAAACATATTTACCGCAGCTTCAAATCGGGGCTGCGGTTTATTGTTTAAAAGTGTTGTCGATACTTGGCTGTTTGTGTAAGCTTGTTTGCACAAACAGCCAAGTATCAGACAACCTCCCAACATGAGCAGCGTAGGACGATAGTCCGGAGCAGCGAATGGTGAAGCCGATTGCGGGAGTGCGGCAGCACGTAGCAATCGGACTTTTAAAATACCATAGTAAGGAATGATAGTTTATGATAAAAAATGTAATTTTGGATATGGGAAATGTCCTTTTGGATTATAACCCTCCGAGGGCTATGGAGCTTTTAAACATAAATCCCGATTGCAGAGAAATTATGCTAAACGAGATGTTTGATTCTCCTGAATGGGAAATGTGCGACAGGGGAATTATAGACGATGAGGGAATGTATGACCTTGTGAAGGTTCGTGTTCCCGAAAGGTATCACGCCGACCTTAAAAAATGTGTTGATAACTGGCACATATGCATGACACCTCTTGAGGGTGCAATTGACTTTATTAAAAAAGCAAAGGAAAAATATCCGCTTTATCTCCTTTCAAATGCAAGCAATACCTTTCACACCTATTTCCCCAAAGCAATAGACCCGTCGGATTTTCAAGGGCTTGTTGTATCAAGTGATATAAAAATGGGAAAGCCGGATCACGAAATTTACGAATATCTTTTGAACAAATATTCTCTTAAGGCTGATGAGTGTATTTTTATTGACGACCGTCTGCCAAACATTAAAACCGCCGAGGAGTTGGGCTTTAATACCTTCCAATTTAAAGGGAACTTTGCTCCTATTATAAATCTGTTAGGCTTGTAAAATCAATGTGCCAAAAATAATTCAAATAGGGTTGTAATTTCGGCATAAATATTATACAATACTTACAGTATAACTACTTACAGGCGGTGAATTTATGAAAAAAATTATTTTAACAGGGGGAGGTACAGCAGGTCACGTAACCCCCAACATAGCTCTGACCCACTCTTTAAAAGAACAGGGCTTTGAAATATATTACATAGGCAGCAAAAACGGCATCGAAAAGGAGCTTATCGAAAAGGAGAATATTCCCTATTTCGGCATAAGCTCAGGGAAGCTGAGACGATATTTCGACCTTAAAAATGCAACAGACGTTTTCAGAGTAATAAAAGGCTTCGGCGAAGCTCTTCGCATAATCAGCAAAATCAAGCCGGACATAGTTTTTTCAAAGGGCGGTTTTGTGGCTGTTCCCGTTGCGGCAGCGGCAGGGCTTAAGAAAATTCCACTTGTTTGCCATGAATCAGACATAACTCCCGGGCTTGCCAATAAGCTTGCGGTTCCCTTTGCAAAAAAGGTTTGTGTATCATTCCCCGAGGCTTTAAACTATATCCCCGACAATAAGGGTGTTTTGACAGGTACAGCTATAAGACGGGAGCTTTTTTCCGGCAGCAGAGAAAAGGGACTTAAAATTGCCGGTTTAGACGGCAAAAAGCCTGTTCTTCTGATTATGGGCGGCTCTTCCGGTTCTGTTAAAATAAACAATGCAGTTAAAAATATTTCCGATGAACTTTTGAAAAGCTATGACATAATTCATCTTTGCGGAAAGGGCAACGCCGACCGGGAGCTTCAGGCAAAGCAGGGCTTTAAGCAGTTTGAATATATAAGCGATGAGCTTAAGGATATTTTTGCCGCTTCCGATATGGTTTTAGGCAGGGCAGGCTCAAATTCGATTTTCGAATACCTTGTTCTCAAAAAGCCTATGCTCTTAATTCCCCTTTCAAAGGCGGCAAGCCGGGGCGACCAAATCCTAAACGCCGAAAGCTTTAAAAAACAGGGCTTTGCTGAGGTTCTTTTCGAAGAGGATATGACTGATGAAGCTCTTCTTTCCTCTATCAACACTCTTTACAAAAACAGAGAAGCCTATATCAAAAAAATGTCTGAAGCCCATACAACCGACGGCGTAACAAAAATCATTGACGTAATAAACAGCCTATTATAAAATATCAGAAAAAAAGACGGAAAGCAAACATGTTTTCCGTCTTTTAAAATATATTTAAACAAGATTTTCGGGGTTAAGACACAAAAGCTCGGGAACAACGAAAACTCCGTCCTTACGGATAAGTCTGTCGTCGAAATAAATTTCTCCGCCGCCGCATTCCTTTGTCATAATAAGAACCAAATCCCAGTGAAGGGCGCTTCTGTTTCCGTTGTCTGCGTCGTCATAGGCGTTTCCGGGGGTAAAGTGAATAGAACCTCTTA
Organism: Eubacterium sp.; assembly: GCA_020859645.1. Lineage (GTDB taxonomy): Bacteria > Bacillota > Clostridia > Lachnospirales > CAG-274 > JAJQCI01. The sequence continues at coordinate 3,513 of JAJBVU010000039.1, forward strand.
TTTTTTCGTCAAAGAGAATGTTTTTCATAGGCTTTGTGATATAGGGGTTTACGCCGATTGCAAACTCGCCTACATACTTTGCACCCTCGTCTGTGGAAAAAATTGCGTTGACCTTTTCATTGTCATTGGCTGAGGCTTCAACGATTTTTCCGTCCTTGAAAACAAGGCTTACGTTTTCAAATGTAAAGCCTCTGTTGGGGCTTGGAGTATTATAGGTTATTCTGCCGTTTACGCTGTCTTTAACGGGAGCGGTGTAGACCTCGCCGTCGGGAATATTCATTTCACCGGCGCACTTTATAGCGGGTATGCCCTTAATGGAAAATGTCAGGTCGGTATTGGGCGCTACAAGGCGAACCTTATCGGTTTTGTTCATAAGGTCAACAAGGCTGTCCATAGCCTTTGACATCTTAGAATAGTCAAGGTTGCATACCTTGTAGAAAAAGTCCTCAAAGCTTTCAAGGCTTGTTCCCATACTTTGGGCAAGGGAATTGTTGGGATATCTTAAAACAACCCACTTTTTCTTAAGCCTTACGTCAGTAACGGGACGCTGATAAAATTTGCTGTAGAGATCCATTTTTTCGGCAGGTACATCCGCCATTTCCGCTGTGTTGGCGTTGCCCCCTATGCCTACGTAGGCGTCCATTCCCTCCATTTTTTTCATATCCACTTCGGCTAAAAATTTCCACTGCTGTTCTGTGGAGTTTAAAACAAGCTCTCTTGTTACGGAAGAATCCGTAAGGTCTGCGTAGGGTACGCCCCCTGCCTTATAAACCTCTTTTATTACAGCCTTAACAAGAGGCAGACAGGTAAGCCCGTTTGAGCTTATTAAAACCCTTTCACCCTTTTTAACCTTAATAGAATAATTCACTATATTTTGATACAGCTGGATTTTTCTTTCATCCATACAAACTAACACCTTTCAAAATTTAATTTTAACCATATCAATAATTTTTATTTATATTTATAATAACCGTCAAGTATTATATTATTGTTAGCATTATATTAATATTAATTAAAATTACGGTTTTGTATAGGGAATATCTATGATAACAGGGGCAAAGACTTTTGAAAAAGCAAGCTCTGTTATATCGGTAAAGGCTTCAGATATTTTATCGAAAATATTCTGTATAAATTCCAAAACAGAATTGAAAAATGATGAAATTCCGGAAAGAAGCCCTTTGTTTTTATGAACACCGTCAATTTCAACGGTGTTTATTTCATCAAGACCTAAGCCCTCATACTGCTGAAGCTGAGGCTCTTGGCTGTCATCGGCGTTTGTTTCCGTAGATACATTGAATTTTTCAGTTTCTGTTCCCGAGGTTATAACACTGCCGTTATCCAATGATACGGATAAGGTTTTGTCCTCACCTGTTTTTCCCGATAAGCTGACGGCGTTGTATTTATCTGAGACATTTTCCTGAAGGGCTATATATAGGCTGTCTGAAGAGCCCCCTGTTTTTTCAACGCTGCAGTTTTCCGTGTCAACGGATATATCATTTTGTCCTTCCGTTGACAAGCTTATATAGGAATCCTCTGAATAAACTGCAATTTCTCCGTTGTCGACAGAGCAGTTAAACACATCTGAGGGCAGCTCAATAGTTCCGCATAATGTGCCTTCTTCCATATCATCACCGAACCGAGGCATATATTCACAGGCATCATCGATATATTCAATTGCTCCGTCGGCTATTTGGAATAATATATTTCCGCTGTTATCCGTTATTGAAATATCATTGCCGCTGAAATCAAGTTTTATTAAATTTCCGAAAAGAGTTAAGGCATCTGTGAAATAGCTGTCATTCAATAAGCTGATGTCATAAAATAAAATGCGTTTCTCGGTTAAAAAGCTGTAGCTTGATGAAATTTGCAGGCTTTCGTCTCTCAAATATTGCCAGCTTCCGTCCTCGGTATTTACCAGCAAAGCCGAATCCTCCTGTGTATACCAGCTGTAGGGATTTTGCAAAAGATCGCTGTTTGAAGGCTGATTGCAGTCATACACAGGTATATAATACCAATCTGATGTTTCGGAAAGCCGAATAGGCTCTATGTCATTTCTTATAACCATTGAATGACCGTTCCAGCCGTCGGTTAAATTTACCAAAAGAGGTCTGGCATCATCTCTTGATAAATAATTTATAAGCCTTGAATATGTTTTATCTCCGGAAAAAACCTCCGCTTTTTTAAGCTCCTGAGAATCCTGGGAAATAAATGCTCTTTCAATGGCTTCTGTAATATCCGTATTGCCTTCCACTGTAAAAATTTCTCCGGTTGAGTCGTTCTTAGTAATGGTTTTAATACTGTTATAGCCGAAGTTATATAAGCCCTCTTCATTTTTATTGGGGAAATATCCGGTTAAATCTATTTGATCGTTATACTGCGCAATTGCCAAAAGGCTTAAGCCGAAGCAGCTTCCGCTCCATTTTGTAAAAATGTGGGTAGCGCCGCCCAATACTAAGGAAGATAAGCTTATGCCATATGTTTCGCAGTATCTTGACACAGGTATTTTATAATCGTCAGAATAGCCGAAGGCTTCACTTGCGTTTGCCAAAGCCCAGCCGTCTCTGTTTTTTATGAAGCCGTCGGGATTAACCTCTGCCCCCTCTTCCATTGCTTCTACTGCCGTTTGCTCTTCACCTTCCCATTCGCAAATATAATTTGTTTCTCCGGCGAGGGTGTTTCCGCCGAAATCCCCGTCATTCCAGGTGCCGTCGGGGTTCATATAATAAAACATAGCATAATTTTCGGAAAGCAGCTGATTGTTGGGCTCTCCCGAAGCCCAGTTTGTATATGTAACCTCTTCTCCCGTAACCCATCTCCAGTTTCCCTCGCTTCCCGAATCGGTAAAGCCGAAATAAGCGTTTAAATTGCCGGAGGCAATCAGCATAGCATACAGAAATACGTTTTCCTCCTGTGAGCCTATGGTAGCTAAATGACCGCCCATTTCTTCGCACGCCAGGCTTGCCTCTTCCCATGTTTCGGCTCCGGAAAACAGCTGATAACTGTTTCCGTTAAATTCCGTTTTTTCGTTTAAGGCGTCATCTTCATCGGCGTATACCAAACAAGCCTGATTGGAAAATAATAATGCTATGGAAATAATCACACACAATACTTTTTTCAACATAATAACCTTCCCTTTCAAATTATATAAATTTGCCTAAATATTTTTTATTATTTAAACATTAAAATAATTATATCACATGTGTTTTACTTTTACAATATATTTTGCTATTTTTATCTTTTTTACCCTTTGAAAAAA
>JAJBVU010000016.1 GCA_020859645.1 Eubacterium sp.
CCTTAACACGCTGATTTGACAGAAGCTCGGCTCCCGTACCCTCAAGCCCGATTGTGCCTGTTTCCATAACATAGCCGTAGTCGGCAATTTTAAGGGCTGCGTTGGCGTTCTGTTCAATAAGAAGAATAGTAATATGCTGCTCCTTATTGATTTCCTTAACCTTATTAAAAATGTCCTTAATAACAAGGGGAGCAAGACCCAGTGAAGGCTCGTCCATCATAAGAACCTTGGGCTGTGTCATCAACGCTCTTGCGAAAGCAAGCATCTGCTGTTCACCGCCGGAAAGAGTTCCGGAAAGCTGATTGCGTCTTTCGCCCAAAATGGGGAAAAGCTCTTCGCACATATTGATGTCCTTTTTTATGCCCTCTTTGTCCTTTCTGAGGTATGCGCCTATTTTAAGATTTTCTCTTACTGTCAGCTCCGCAAAAACGTGTCTGCCTTCGGGAACAAGAACAATGCCCTTTTGAGTAATTGCCTGGGTCGAAAGCTTTGTTATATTTTCATCGTTATAGACAATCTCGCCGGAAGCAGTGTTTACAAGGTGCATAATAGCCTTAAGGGTAGTGCTTTTGCCTGCGCCGTTAGAGCCTACAAGAGTAATTATTTTTCCATCGGGGATTTCCATATTAATGCCCTTAAGAGCTTTAATACCGCCGTAGTTTACATAAATGTCGTTTACCTTGAGCATTAATCATCATCCTCCTCTCCCAAATATGCCTTAATAACCTTGGGGTCTGCCTGAATTTCTTCAGGTACGCCCTTAGCTATGGTTTTTCCGTATTCAAGAACATAAATTCTGTCGGAAATATCCATTACAAGCTGCATATGGTGTTCTATCAGGAGAATTGTTATGTCGAACTTCTTGCGGATTTCCACAATAAATTCGGAAAGCTCCTCTGTTTCCTTGGGGTTCATACCGGCTGCCGGCTCGTCAAGAAGCAGAAGGGTGGGGTCTGTCGCCAAGGCTCTGGCTATTTCAAGCCTTCTTTGCAGACCGTAGGGAAGGTTTGAAGCCTTTTCGTCCTTAAGGTCATAAAGCCCCACAACCTTTAAAAGCTCAAGAGACTTCTCAAGCATAGCCTTTTCTTCTTTTCTTGCCCAGGGCATACGCAGAACGCAGGAAAAAAGATTTGATTTTAATCTTAAGTGATTGGCTATAAGAACATTTTCCAAAACCGAAAGCTCTTTGAAAAGCCTTATGTTCTGAAAGGTTCTTGCTATGCCCATATGGGCAATAACATCGGGACGCTTTCCGTTAATTCTTTCATCGCCGAAAAAGACTGTTCCCTCGGTGGGGTTATAAACCCCTGTAATCATATTAAAGGCCGTGGTTTTGCCTGCGCCGTTAGGGCCAATAATAGCCACGATTTCGCCTTTGTTTACTTCAATGTTAAGATCCTCAACTGCGGTAAGACCGCCGAAGCGGATTGTTAAAGCCTTTGTTGTAAGTACGCTCATCTTCAGACCTCCTTTTTAGACTTTTTAAGTCCCTTGAAAAATTTGAAAAGTCTGTCGAAAGAAAATTCTTCGCTGCCGAAAATACCTCTTGACCAGAAAAGAATTATAAGCATAAGAACTACCGAGAAAACAACCATTCTCATACCGGAGATGCCAGGGTAGTTTATAAAACCGATTTTAATGGGGTTGTCAACTATTCTGAGCCATTCCAAAGCTGCACGTACAATAAATGCGCCTATAATAGAGCCTGAAATAGAGCCCTGACCGCCTAAAACGACCATAAGAAGAATTTCATAAGCAAGTGTAAACTTAAATACATCGGGAGAAATTGCGCTTAAGTGAGAAGCCAAAAGACCTCCGCCGATACCTGCGATAAAGCCCGATATAACGAAAGAGAACATTTTGTGCTTAAACAGATTTATACCCATTGCCTCTGCAGCAACCTCGTCCTCACGAATAGCCTTAAAGGCTCTGCCGTAGCTGGAGTGTATAAGAAGCACCATAAAAATAACCACTAAGGCAAGAACGCCGAAAGCCACATAAAGATTAACGTGTGAGGGTATTCTTATAAGACCTGTTGTGCCGTTGGTTACGCTCTGACCGTTCTGAATGAAAATTCTTATAATTTCCGAAAAGCCCAGAGAAGCAATAGCCAAATAGTCGCCCTTAAGTCTCAAAACGGGAAAGCCTATTAAAAAGGCAAAGAAAGCCGCTACAAGACCGCCTATAATTAAAGCGATGAAAAATGGAGCGTTGGCATTAGCCAAAAAGCCCACAATAGGCTTAATTTTATAAATTTCAAGCTTGTCCTGTGCACTTACGGTTAAAAGACCTGTTGTATAAGCGCCTAAAGCCATAAAGCCCGGCTGACCCAGTGAAAACATACCCGTTAAGCCGTTTACCATATTCATTGAAAGAGCGCAGATAGCGTATATGCAGCAGAGCTTAATAACGCCTATAACGTAGGAATTAAGCCCGAAAAGACCGAACTGCTGAATACCCACTATAAGGGCAACGAGAACAGCCAAGGAAATAACCGACAATATATTGTTAAGTTTGGATTTTTTCATAACACATCCCTCCTCAGACCTTATCGGCAATTTTCTCGCCGAGAATACCGTTGGGCTTATAAAGGAGAATTATTATAAGAAGAACGAATGAAAAAACGTCTTTATAGCCTGTAAGTGAGGGAATAAAGGTAACCGCCATAATCTCTATAAAGCCGAGCATAAGACCGCCTATAACTGCCCCCTTAACGTTGCCTATTCCGCCAATAACAGCGGCAATAAAGCACTTAAAGCCGGGCATAATACCCAAGGTAGGTGTAATCTGGTTATATTTAAGTCCCCAGAGAATAGCACCCACTGCGGCAATTGCCGAGCCTACGCCGAAGGTAAAGGAGATTGTCTTGTTTACGTTAATACCCATAAGCTTTGAGGTATCTAAGTCCTTAGAAATAGCTCTCATAGCCATACCGCTTTTTGTGTGGTTGATGAGCAAAAGAAGGATAACCATAATTACCGCTGTAATTACGGGAACATAGATACAAAGTCTTAAAGTATTTACGGGGCCTATTTTAAGACCTTCTACAAAGAATTTAATCTGAGGGAAGGTTTTGGGTCTGCCCGAGAAAATAACTGTTGCAAAGTTCTCAAGGAAATAAGAAACGCCTATTGCGGAAATAAGCATTGAAATTTTAGGTGCATTCTGCTTACGCAAAGGAGCATAAGCCACCTTTTCAACGATAATACCCAAAAGGGCTGTAGCCACAATAACAATTATAAAGGAAATATACCATGGAACAAAATAAACTGCTATTGAATAATAAGCTATGTACATTGCCATCATAAAAATATCGCAGTGTGCAAAGTTTATAAGGCGCAGAATACCGTAAACCATTGTATAACCTACAGAAATAAGAGCAAAAAGGCTTCCCAAAAGCAGAGCGTTGCAGAGCTGCTGAAGGAATACCGCCATAGTAGGCATAACAATCATATTAATTCATCTCCAATCTTTTGAAAAAAGGATAATGAATCTTTCACGCAGCCTTCCGAAGTCACTTAGGACTTACCGCCTGAAAAATTCGTTATCATTTAAAGAAATATCTCCCCTGCCTCCCTAAAAAAGCAGGGGAGATAAAGTTCCGTTAAAACTCGAAAGGGCTTAGCCTGTTCGAAAAAATATTTATTACTCTGCTGAAATAGTTGTTACATAGTCGAATGTCTTGTCTGCAACATTTACAGTCTTGATAACAGCGGGCTTTGAGGGGTCGCCGTTTTCATCGAATGATGTGAAGCCTGTAACGCCTTCATATTCGCTTGCTGCGATAGCGTCACGAAGAGCAGTGTGTTCTGTTGTTCCGCAAGCTTCCATAGCGTCGCAAAGAAGCATATAAGCGTCATAAGCAAGAGCAGTTACGCCTGCAGGCTCTGCATTGTTGGCATCTCTGTAGTTCTGAACGAACTCGCCTGTCTTTGATGAAAGGTCAGCGTTTGAATCGAAGAATGTTGAGAATACAACGCCGTCAACCTCGTCGCCGCCTACTTCGATAAAGTCATCGATTTCCCATGTGTCGCCGCCGAGAATAGGAAGCTCAACGCCGAGCTGTCTTGCCTGCTTAATGAGAAGAGCACATTCTGTGTAGTTGCCGGGTGCAAAGATACAGTCGGGGTCAGCTGCTGCAAGGTTTGTGATCTGAGCTGAGAAGTCCTGGTCGCCTGTCTGATATGTAGCTTCTACGATAGAAGCGTCATCGCCTGTAAGAGTCTTGAATTCTTCCATAAAGTACTGAGCAAGACCTGTTGAATAGTCGCTTGCTACGTCATAAGCAACGCCGACCTTAGTTGCTCCCAGTTCTTCATAAGCATAGTGAGCCATTACAGTACCCTGATAGGGGTCGATGAAGCATACTCTGAAGTACCAGTCATTGCCTTCTGTAACAAGGGGGTTAGTACATGAAACGCCGATTGCGGGGATTTCTCCTGCCTTAATAGCTTCGCCTGCGCCGATTGAGGGAACAGATGAATAAGAACCGATGATAGCAACAACGCCGTCATTTTCAATAAGTCTCTGAGCTGCGGTGCTTGCTTCTACCTTGTCTGACTTGTTGTCTGCTTCAACAAGCTCAACAGTATATTCAACGCCGTCAAGAGTAACTGTAGGTCTTTCTTCATGGGCAATGTTAATACCCTCTGTTTCGATAGCGCCGCCGGCTGCATATGAGCCTGTCATGGGCTGTAATACACCGACTTTAATAACGTCGCCTGCTGCTTCGGAAGTATCGGCTTCCTCTGCTGCTGTTTCGTCTGTTGCTGTGTCAGTTGATGTCTCACCGCATCCTGAGAGCATTGCGCCCGATAAAAGACACAAACTGAGTGTTAATGCTAATGCTTTTTTCATTAATTATTCCTCCTTAATTATATAGATAAAGATATAAAGATATAAGGAAATGGTTATTTCCTTTTTATTGAAAGGGTATAGGCTCCTGCTTTAAGCCCACAGCCCAAACAAACAATTTTTTATAGCACAAATATTATAATGTAAATAGCATGTATAATATATTAGCTATAATCATAAAAAAAGGACGTGGAAGCCACGTCCTCGTGTTTACTTACTTTGTTACTTATTACTCTGCAACATAAGGTAAAAGGGCAACGTGTCTTGCTCTTTTTACGGCAACCGTAAGAACTCTCTGATGCTTAGCACAGTTTCCCGTAATTCTTCTGGGAAGAATTTTGCCTCTTTCGGAGACAAACTTTCTGAGCTTTGCCGTATCCTTATAGTCTATATGATTACAATTTTCAGCACAAAATGCGCATACACGCTTTTTTCTTCTGCCGCGTCTTTTATTAATCATTGCGCTTTTCCTCCTTATCAGAATGGAAGGTCATCAGGATCCACACTGTCTTCAACCTGATAAAAACCATCGTCACTTGAATTATAGGTGTTTACCTTGGGAGCTTGCTGCGGAGCGGGAGCAAAGGTCTGGTTATCTCTGTAGGAGTTGTTTGATGATTTTCTTTCAACAAACTCAGCCTCTTCAACAATAACCTCCGTTGTAACTCTTTTTTGCCCTTGGCTGTCTTCCCAATTTCTAACTTGAAGTCTGCCGGATATGCCTATACCCATACCTTTAACGAAATATCTCTGAATAAATTCACCTGTTTTGCCGAAGGCAACACAGTTTATAAAGTCGGCATCGGCTTCGCCGTCACGCTTAAAGCGGCGGTTTACCGCAAGCCCTATTCGGCATATGGCAAGAGGCTCGGCAGACTGAGAATATCTTGTTTCGGGGTCTCTGGTTAAACGACCTACAAGCATAACTTTATTCATTAAAAGTCCCCCTCATTATTCTTCAACCTTAGTAATAAGGTAACGAAGAACATTATCCATAATTCTCATACGCTTTTCAACCTCTACGGGTACGCTGGGTTCTCCTGAGAAAACAACAAAATTATAAACGCCTTCTCTGAGCTTCTGGATTTCATAAGCAAGTCTCTTTTTGCCCCAATCGTCAACATTTTCAACAGTACCGCCGAAACGCTCGATTAAAGACGAAACACCTGCCTGAGCCGCAGCGTAAGCCTCTTCATCTAATGAAGGATTGTAAACTACGCAAAGTTCATATTTGTTCATCTTTCCTACACCTCCTTTTGGTCATTGGCCCTTTCTCAAACGGAAAGAACAAGGTAAAACGGATGTCCAAAAATGGTTCTCCGTTCGTATAGATTAATATTGTATCACACAAATTAATGAATTGCAAGACTTTTTTCAAAATTTTCAAATTTTTTTAAATAAAACCGGCTTGACAGCGGTCATCGAATGTGTTATTATTAAAACACAAAAGGGAGTAACTTTTTAAGTAGCTACTCCTCACTTAAATAATTATTTCAAGATAACCGTTAAGCGTGGAAATCTGAACGGTTATCTTTTTTTGTTACGATATGTTTTACAATTCTTATAACAATAATGGATACTAATATAATTAATATATTAATGTCATAAATAATTTCTATCATAACGCCACCTCCTTCCGCAGTGAATTATGTCTCCAAAGGACACATCAGATTACACCGGGGAACAGGTGATGAGAAAACTAACCGATCGTTCATTCCCTTTTGCCACAAGACAATAACAGTCTCATTAGAACCTACGAAAAGTTTTTGAAATAATTTTAACACAGCTGTCAGAATATGTCAATGATTAAAATTGAACTTTGTTCACAGACTTAACTTAAAAAAAGCCGAATAATATTCAGACACCTAAGCCCTTAACTGTTTAAACCAAATAT